>SVSF01000037.1 GCA_015064425.1 Oscillospiraceae bacterium
CCTTCTTTTTGTTTTTCGAGGAGCTTCTTCTTTCTCGTTATATCACCGCCATAGCATTTGGCAAGAACATCTTTTCGGAGAGCTTTTACGGTCTCTCTTGCAATTACCCTGCCGCCGCATGCTGCCTGAATGGGTATTTCAAAAAGCTGTCTCGGGATATTTTCTTTGAGTCTTTCCGCGATCTTTCTTCCTCGTGTATATGCTTTATCTTTGTGAACGATAAACGACAACGCATCGACAACTTCACCGTTAAGCATAATATCGAGCTTTACAAGATCTGAAGGCTTGTATCCGTCAAGCTCATAGTCGAGGGATGCGTAACCTTTACTACGGCTCTTGAGGGCATCAAAAAAGTCGTAGATTATTTCGTTCAAGGGAAGGGTATAGTGGAGCTCCGAACGGTTGGAGTCAATATACTTCATGTCAATAAAATTACCACGTTTGTCCTGACAGAGCTCCATTATTCCGCCCACGTATTCAACAGGAGTAATAATATTAGCCTTTACAACCGGCTCGTATGCCACCGAGGTCTCGTCGGGGGAAGGCTGGTTGGTGGGGTTATCTATAAATATCGTCTCTCCGTTCTTCAGCTCATATTTATATACAACGCTGGGCGCGGTGGTTATGATATCAAGATTGAATTCACGTTCAAGACGCTCCTGTATGATCTCCATATGGAGAAGTCCGAGAAATCCGCAACGGAATCCGAATCCCAAGGCAATGGACGTCTCGGGTTCAAAGGTAAGCGCAGCATCGTTGAGTTGGAGCTTTTCAAGTGCTGTACGGAGGTCTCCGTATCTTGCTCCGTCTGCGGGGTAGATTCCCGAGAATACCATTGGAGGCACTTTTTTAAATCCGGGAAGCGGTTCGGGAATACCATCCTCAAAGGTGGTTATGGTATCACCGACACGTGTGTCGGATACGTTCTTTATACTTGCGGTTATATATCCAACGTCTCCTGCCGAAAGTTCATCTGTCCTTATAAGACCGAAAGGTCCCATATGTCCTACTTCAACGACCTCAAAATCAGCTCCTGTATTCATCATAAGTATATGATCGGCTGCCTTAACCTTGCCGTCGATCACCCTTACGTATACTACTACTCCTCTGTACGAATCGTAGTATGAGTCGAATATCATGCATTTAAGAGGCGCGTTTTCCTCCCCCTCGGGTGCGGGAATGCTTGTGACGATCTTTTCAAGAACTTCCTTTATGTTAAGACCTGTTTTCGCAGATACCGCAGGAGAGTCTTGAGCGGGTATGCCAATGACTTCTTCTATCTCATCTTTGCAAAGTTGAATATTTGCAGAGGGAAGATCGATCTTATTTATGACCGGAAGTATTTCAAGATCGCAGTCGGCCGCCAGATATGCGTTTGCAAGGGTCTGAGCTTCAATACCCTGTGTTGCGTCAACGACGAGAAGAGCACCCTCACAAGCCTTGAGCGAACGTGATACCTCATAGTTGAAGTCCACATGTCCGGGAGTGTCTATAAGATTGAACTGATAGGTCTCTCCGTCGTCTGCGGTATAACTGAGACTTACCGCACGGGCTTTGATGGTAATCCCTCTTTCACGTTCAAGATCCATATTGTCGAGAAGCTGTTCCTCCATCTCACGGGTGGAAACGGTATCGGTCTTCTCGAGAATACGGTCAGCAAGGGTAGATTTACCGTGGTCGATATGGGCGATTATAGAAAAATTTCTTATGTTTTTTTTGTTCATATCTTTTTTACCTGAGCATTTTCTTTAATTTAATTATATATTATACTACAAAACCAAATTTAAATCAACAGAAAAGCGGTCTTAAAACATAGATGCCAAAAATGTTTTTTCAAAATAGCGATGTATCTCCAATTTACATTTTTCTATTTTTATGCTATAATCCATATCAGAGGAGGCGGTAGAATGGATATAGTTGCAAGACCCTGCAAAATATGCGGTACAGTAAATGCAGTATCGTCAAAATCGGAAGCACACAGAATATTTCTTTCTGCTGCGTTGTCTGAAAATCAGAGTACGGTAGAACTTAACGATACCTCTTTGGATATTGATGCGACTCTTGAATGTATAAAGGCTATGGGAACGGAAATAACGCGCCGAGATAATCTGCATACCGTGACACCGTCCGCGTATTCGGTAGAAGCTCCTATGCTTGACTGCCGTTCGAGCGGAAGTACGTTGAGATTTTTCCTGCCTGCGGTGACTGCACTGTTTGAAAAGGCAGAATTCAGATGCGGAGAACAGTTAAGAAACAGACCTATAAAACCCCTTTTGGAGGCACTTGAAAAAAACGGTGTGTCCTTCAGCGGGGACAGGCTTCCTTTAGATAGCTTTGGAAAACTTCATGCCGGAGATTTTCGTATTCCGGGAAATATAAGTTCTCAATTTATTTCGGGACTGTTGTTTGCACTTCCTTTGCTTGAGGGCAATAGCAGAATTATTATTGATTCTCCTATGAGAACTATGGCTTATGCCGAGATGACCATAAAGATACTGCATCAGTTTGGAATAAAGTTATTGAGAGAGGATAACATCATAAGCGTTCCCGGATGCCAGAAATACAGATCGTCTCCCATACTCAGCGTAGGAGGAGATTATGCAAATTCCGCGTTTATGCTTGGAGCTGCCGCTATAGGTGGAAACTGTGCGGTAAGAGGGCTTATGTCAAACTCCGTACAGAACGATAAGGCTATACTCGAGCTTCTGATGAAATACGGAGCTGATCTTAAAATAAACGGAGAGGTCTGTACGGTTAGCGCAAATGACAGGAGACCAATAACTGCAGACGTTTCCGATATTCCCGACTTATTTCCTGCGCTTGCTGTGATGGCATGTGCGGCAGAAGGAAAGTCACATTTTTACGGTACGGGAAGGCTCAGATACAAAGAAAGCGATAGGTGCAGATCGGTGAAAGCTATGCTGGAAGCTTTGGGTGTAAAGTGTGTGGCACTTGATGAAGAGTTTGTGATATTCGGTACGGGAAAACTCAGAGGAGGTATCGTGCAAAGTTTTAACGATCACAGAATAGTAATGGCGGCTGTAATGGCATCTGCTATGGCTGACGGAGATATAAGCATTAATAATTGCTCATCCGTCAGAAAATCTTATCCTGAGTTTTTCAAGGATTTCGGCTCCATAGGAGGAAGCTTGAAGGTAGGAACCTTAAAATAATTTTTTGGAGATATTATGGATCTTTTTATTTGTCCCCATTGCAAATTGCCGTTGAGTTTGGAGGGGAAGAGCCTCAAATGTGAAAACGGCCATCTTTTCGATGTAGCTAAGGAAGGCTACGTTAATCTGCTGCCGCCGAATAAAATGAATTCCAAACTTCCCGGTGACAGCAAGGAAATGGTGGAAGCGAGACGCAGTTTTCTTGAAAAGGGTTATTACAGTCTGCTTTGCCGTGAGCTTTGCAGAGAGTGCGTAGCTCTTTTATCCGGAAAGAGAGAGGCTTTTGTTACAGACTTCGGATGCGGAGAGGGGTACTATACAGAGAGTATAGCTGAAAGTATTTTGAATGCGGGAATAAAGCTTTCTCTTGCAGGTGTGGATATATCGAAAAATGCAGTAAAACTTGCCGCCAAACGTAAGGGAAGGGCATCCTATGCAGTTGCCAGCGTTTACGGTATGCCTCTGCCAGACGGATGTGCGGATCTTGCTTTAAACATATTTTCTCCTCTCGCTTTGGATGAACTGAAACGCGTTGTGAAGAAAGACGGTTATTTTGTGTACGTTGTACCGTCTGAAAAGCATTTGTGGGAAATGAAGCAGACGGTATATAAGGAGCCATATAAAAATAAAAGCGAACGTATAGAATACGAAGGCTTTGAACTTATAAATACCGTAGCTGTAAGGTATGAAGCATTTTTGAATACGAGAGAAGATATTTCGGCTCTTTTCGGTATGACTCCATACTTTTGGCGCTCTCCCAAAGAGGGCGCGGAAAAGCTTTTGTCGTTGGATAGCTTGACTTGCAGCATAGGCTTTGATATACACGTATATAAAAGAAAAGCAGACTGAATATCAGTCTGCTTTTATGATATTTTCATATATGATATTTGCAATATTTGAATATCCTTTGCTATTAAAATGAACGGAGTCGAAGTAGAAGAGGTTACTTCCGCTTTTGGTAGCGGAAAAAATATCAATAAGAGTTACACCCATATCATCTGCCGCTTTTTTCTGTAAAGGGACGATCCTTGCGGTAAGCCTTTCGTTGAGCTTTTCGTTATGGTTTCCGCTTGGAGAGGTGGCAAGGTATACTGTAGGTGTACTGTCAAGGGAAGTGTAGATATCTATAATATTTTTTAGACATTTAAGGAATTTTTCGTTGTTTTCATCGGTGACCATAAGGATAGCGTCATTTGTGCCGAGCATAATAACAACGACGTCGGGTTCAAAATCAACACTTGCTCTGTATTGCTCCGATCCAAGATACGGAGAGTTTTCTTTGCCAAGTCCCGTATCTGTCATTGCGGTAGATCCGGGATAGCCGAAGTTGCTTACCACGTAATCTTCGCCTAATAACTCTGCAAGATGGGCAGGATAAGAATATTTTTCGGTATCGGTGCATCCTACTCCGTATGTCAGACTGTCACCTACACAAGCTACTTTGATCTTTTTTTGCTCGGTTTCCGTCTCGTTTTCTGCTGTGCCGCTTTTGTTTGATAAGCTTTCCTCCTCTGTTGTTTCTTCTGCAGAGGAGCTTTCTTTTTCCGTATATCCGCAGGAAACCGAAAGGAACAGAAAAAGAATGGCTAAGAGTACTGCAAGCTTTTTCATATTAAAGCGCAGTTACCGTATAAGGATCTTTTATTGCCGCATCTGCCGCTTTTCTTATGATGGCGATATCCTCTTTTGATATACCGGGATCTTCAAATATGAGCTCTGAGGGCATTTTCCCAAGTATCTTTGCAGTATAGGTGAGAGCTGTAGCATATCTGCCCAAAGGAAGGCTCATATGGACAGTGTCTCTTGTAAGTCTCGGGGTCATATCCGTTGTGCGGAGATTCATTACCGTAGTTCCCGTAGGTATAATATCCTTGAAAATACCTAAAGGAAGGATATTTTCTCTGGTGGTCTTCCTTAATACGCGGAAAATTATATCCTCCTGCTCGGGATAGTCGGGACCTGTCTCTGCAATAATGGGCCAAGGCATTATCCAATAGAAATAGGGCTTGTCACCTACACGGCTTCTTACGAATTCGTAAAGCTTTTTCACGTTTTCTGCAAAAAGTTCGGGTTCGTAAAGGTCGAATATACCCGGCATAAGTGTAACGATATCCCACTCGTGTTCGCATATTGCGGGTTCTATTCCTTCGGGATAGCTTTCGTTCCAGTTCCCGTCATCGGTCCTATATACCCAAAACGGTGTCATATCATTATCGATAAATTTAACGTAGCGGAATACGTCGCAGGAGGGGTAGTGTACTGCTGTTTGGTGTATTTTTTCGTATCCTTCGGTTTTTATTATATTAAAGCTTTGCGCCATACTGTCAAAACCAAAGCTGTTTCCTATTTCAAGTATATTCATAAAAAACTCCTTCTGTTTTTTTTTAATTATAGAATACATTACTGTATATGTCAATATAAAAACCGCCGAAATTCGGCGGTTTTTACGTATTATTTGTATGTTGATTCGGTTACGTCAAAAGGAGTGTTAATGGCGTTGGTAACTGCTTCCCAAAGGGCGGGAACGGTCTTCTTATTGAGGCCGCTTGCAGACTCTGTGGGGAAGTAAGAACAGTCCTCTACTGTTTTACCGGTTACAACGCAAGCGTAGTGAAGGGAGGCGGCATATCTTGCAACTACCAGACTCAGATGGAAATTGTCTCTTTCCAGATGATTTTTGAACATACTTGTTCTGAGATTCTGTACTACCGTGCCTGCTGGGATGATTCCGTCAAAGGCTTCGTTGGGAACGATATACTTTTCAACGCAATCCGTAATGGCATTATACATAGTCATCTGATCGTTGTTGTAAAGCTTGTAGTCGTTGTCTCTGTATGTTGTGCTGTACGCCCAGGGCATATACCAGAAGAGCTTGTAGTCCTTGTTTGGTGAATGTTCCTCGATGAATTCTATCATAAACTCGATATTTCCGTCGGTATACTTGTTTTCAAGACCCGCGTGGTTACTATGGTTCATAATGGAGATAACGTCCCATTCTTCGGATGCAATAATATCTTTAAGAACTGCGTTTTCCTTGCAAGTGAGAGGTTTTTCGTTATCTATAACATAATCGTAAAATACTGCCTTGTCTCTCTTGGCGTACTGAGCGTACTGCTGAATGGTACAAGCGGAATAATGAACGGCTCTTATGTAGATATCTTCGTACCCCATACTCTTGAGAATCGGATAGAGATTTGCTACCGCATCCCAACCGAAACTGTTGCCTATTTCAAGAATACGGATGGATTTCTTTTCCGGTTCTGTTTTCGCTTCGGTCTCGGTTTCTGTTTCGGTTATTTTTTCTGTTTCTTTTTCTGCCATTTTCTCGGTCTCCTTACCTGTTTCGGTTGCGGTTCCGTTTATGCTTTCCGCATCGGTATCTTTCTCGTCTCCGCCGCAGGCGGAAAAAAGGGATATGAGCATTGCAAATACCAAAAAGACGGATAAAGTTTTGAGTATGTGTTTCATATCAAATATCTCCTTATTTAGAACATTCTGTTATTTTGAAGGGATTCTCAAGAGCGCTTTTTACGGTATTGCGTACTATCTCAACAGTATTTTTGTTGAGGCCGCTTGCGGAATCTGTGGGGAAGTAAGCACAGTCGTCTACAGTCTTGCCGGTTATGGCACAAGCAAAGGTGAGAGATGCGGCATATCTGCCGAGAACAAGACTAAGGTGGTGATTGTCTCTTTCGATCTTACCTTCAAATGTCTTGCTGGTTCTGAGGCTCTGGATCGCTGTTCCGTTAGGAATGAATCCTTTAAATGCATCGTTGGTTAAAATATACTTTTTTACATTTTCTGTCATCATATTGAACATTTTGATCGGGTCTTTTTCGTAAAGCTTAGCAAAATTCGCATCCGTACTTGTTTTGGTATAGGGCCATGCCATATGCCAGAAAAGCTTATAGTCTTTATTGGGCGAATGCTCTTTTACGTAGTTGATCATGTATTCAAGGTTTCCGTCGGTATATTTTTTCTCAACTCCCACATCGGCGCTGTTTTGCATTAAAGTGATAACGTCCCATTCACCGGACTCGATTATATCCTTCAGAACGGATCCTTCCTTGCTTTGGAGGGGGGCGTCGTTGTCTATTGTATATTCGTAGAATACTGCTCTGTCTCTCTTTGCAAACTGAGCATACTGTTGGATGCTGCATGCGGAGTAGTGTACTGCCTTTATATATATATCCTCATAGCCCATACTTTTGAGAACGGGGTAGAGATTGGCTACCGCATCCCAACCAAAACTGTTGCCTATTTCAAGAATACGGATAGATTTCTTTTCCGGTTCTGTTTTCACTTCGGTCTCGGTCTCGGTTTCTGTTTCGGTTATTTTTTCTGTTTCTTTTTCTGCCATTTTCTCGGTCTCCTTACCTGTTTCGCCGGTATTTATTTCTTCATTTTTGTTTTCGCTACAAGCGAAAAAAGTCGACGCGATAAATACCAGACACATTAATAACGATAGTGCTCTAATGATTTTCTTCATATTCCTACCTCTTTAGTATTTATTGCTTGTGTAATTTCGAATGCGCATTTAGCATACGTAAAATTATCTAAGAATTTTGGATTTTGCTCTTTCCCAAAAAGCAACTACAGGTACAGGCTCATTGGCTTTTTGGAATGTGTCGATAAACACACCGTTTTGAGTACTCGATCTGTCGCACAACGAAAAGTTGTTTTTGATTCTTGGAAACTGATAGCTGTCATATCCGTCCGTATCAATGAAAAATCCTCCGAGGCCCCAACCGAAAGAATTGTCCGAGCAAGTGGAGTATACGTCTTCTCCGCCGGTATCTATAAAGAATGCATAAGTAAGGTCTTGGTCAGCTTCGCCTTTTTCATCATATTCAGACCATGCGGATCCGAAAGAATAATTATCTGATACGTATACGTCGTTTCCACCGTCATTGGCAAAGAAGGCAACTCCTCTGTCCCACACAAAACCTAAACCTGCGCCGCTTCCCGCACTTGAAAGCGAGAATCTGTCATTTCCGTTGATATCTGTGAGTATGCCTATTCCGAAATGCGCAACACTTGCCTGAGAGTAGTATGAAGCAGTATATTTATCGTTTCCGTCCATATCTGAAACGAATCCGATTCCGCTCCAATATCCGACGCCTTGTACCCAATAGCTGCCAAGGTACGTGTCGTTACCTTGATGATCGATCAAACCGGCGATACCTCCGGAGAGGCCGCCCAAAGTTGTTGAAACGCTCCGATTACCTGCGCCGCATCCCTGAGACCAGTTGCCCATATATCCGTGAGAATATTCAAGCCAACCATATCCACCTTTTACCTTCTGCTCAACAGAGTAGTCGTCATCTCCGCTCAGATCTACCAAAAACGCCATCGCCTGATTACCGGCGTGTGCCTGGGATCCTGCATAAGCATGGTATTTGTCGTCGCCCTCTTTATCTGCCAGGAGAGCAAAACCGAAATTTACACTTGCTTGAGAAGATAGTACGGAACTATAAGTATCGTTACCTTTTCCGTCAAACAGAATTCCGAGTCCGAACATTGCGGCACCTTGCGACATTTTATATGCGGAGTATATGTCGTTTCCGTTTAAGTCAAACAGTATACCTGCTCCGAATATACCAGTACCCTGAGATGGAGCTCTTTTGTCGCTGCTGTCATAGGTGTCATTTCCGTCTATGTCAATAACAACCGAAATGGGCATACTTTTTGATATGCTTGCCGCAACGCTTCCTGTGTATCTGTCGTTACCGGCGGTGTCTGCTATTAAAAATGCTTTCGGGGATTTATAATAGTCGTCCCCGGAGCTTCCTAAAATAATGTTTCCGAGAGGAGTTTCAATCTCAATCTTTTTTTCATCAGGGGTTAAAGATCCAATATTTCTAAGTCGATTGCTTAATTTTTCCGCAGCCTCGCTTATAACTGTTCCGGCAAGCATCAATTTTCCGCTATCGATCTTTTTATTGATTTCATAGGCATGGTTCAGAGGCGACGGATCGTCTGTGGCAGGGAGGGTAAGGCTGTAGTTGTAAAGTGCATTGTACTGAGTGTCGTTTACCTTAGATGACTGGGCAATGTATAAGTTTGAAGCGTAGATCGCCGCAGAAAGAAATTCTGCAAGAGAAGAATCAACTTCCTCACTTATTCCTTTTAGTGCGGAGATCGCCTCTTTATATTCATTCGATGACGTATCGTTAAATAATGCTTTCAAAGCATCTTCGGAAGAACCGTAAGTTTCATAACTGATTTCTTTCATCTTTCTCTTGAATCCGAAATTTTCGCTTAGGTCCTTGATGTACGAGCTGATACCGTTCCCGTATTGATCAATATTTTTTGACCTTGAACTTATATCAAGAACGTAGTCGGCTGAGCTGGTGGGGTTCCCGTGAAGATCCGAGTAATCTTTAAAGCAATTGTTTCCGTAATATTTGTACGGAACCTTAGTCAGTTTCCCCGGTAGATAAAGCCCGAGCGCTTCGGCAAATACGTCCCTTGTTTCTATCTCTGTTTGCTCTTCTGCTTTTTCAGTTTCTGCGGAATTTGATTCATTTGTACTGTCTTTTTCCGATATGCTATTTCCACCGCACGAGATCAAAACCGATAAAAGCATAGACAGACAGAGAAAAATTGAGATGATCTTTACTGTTTTACTCATAAAATTTAATCCATCCATTTCGGTTTATTAAAATGCTTCAGCACCGCGAATATTATATAATATCGCAGTTCTTAAGTCAAACGAAAATTCATATCCAAAAAAGTGATCTTATTAATGCGCGATCACGTTGTTTTTCAGGGAGTTTCCGTCAATAAAATCTTTTATATTTTGTTCAACTATGCCGATAAGTCTTTTCCTCGCTTCCAAAGATGCCCAGCCTACATGGGGCGCTATTATGCAGTTTTCAATGCCTTTGTAAAGACAATCCTCCTTCATAGGCTCTTGTGTAAGTACGTCTATACCTGCACCCGCTATTCGTCTTTCTTTTAGAGCTTCCGCAAGATCTTTCTCACATATGGTGCCGCCTCTGGACGTGTTTATAATGTAAGCAGTAGGCTTCATGAGCGCAATGCTGTCCTTGTTTATTATCTCCCTCGTTTCATCGGTAAGAGGACAATGTACGCTTATGAAATCCGAACGCTTCATCAATTCCTCAAAACTGACAAATTCATAAGGAAGATCTTTTTTTGTTCGCGAATAAATGCACACATTCATTCCCATAGCTTCTGCCATTTTTGCGGTCTTCTGACCGATGTTGCCGCAGCCTATTATACCTAAGGTTTTGCCGTACAGTTCGCATATTGGCTGATAAAAACCGGTGAAGGTCTTGTATTTTGTCCAATAGCCGTCTTGGACAAGATCATTGTATTTGGCTATCTGATTTGAAAAATGGAGGATGAAAGCTATCGCCTCCTGTGCTACGGAGTAGCTGGAATAGTCGGGTGCGTTGCACACTTTTATACCTAGCTCTCTGGCTGTAAGGATATCTATATTGTCATAGCCTGTGGCAAAAAGACATATAAGCTTAAGAGAAGGGCAGGCCCTCATTATTTCACCGCTTATTTTGGCTTTGTTACATACCAACACCTCCGCATCATTCGCGACCGATACGATCTGCTCCGAGGAAACTATATCGTAGTATTCGACGTTGCCGAGGCAGTCCAGAGGACTAAAATCTATATCTCCCGCAGTGACGGTACATCTGTCCAAAATAACTATCTTCATATAAAAACTCCTTTCTTCAGAATGATTTTATCATTGCAAAGCTTTCGTGTCAACAAAAAGATGTCATATTTGTGCTACTTTTACGTCTATATAAAAAAATGATAACGGTTATACGAAAAAAATATACGTTTTACAAGTCTTTTAGGTGCTCTTGCAATATTGACAATTACCTTATTTTGTGATAGGATGTTTTCGTAGAATGTAAATGGGACAGCTATGCCCAAACGGAGCTGATAAAAAGGCTTTTCGGTATTCTGCAAATTCTTTGTGTTAAACAATAGACATATCTATGTTTCGGAGGAAAATACAATGCTTAAATGTTTTGATCTCACAGGTAAGGTCGCTCTCGTTACGGGCGGCTCACAGGGACTCGGAAAGGCAATGGCTCTTGCTCTTGCAAAGTCCGGCGCAAATATCTGCATCGTATCCCGTACGGCATCCAAGCTTGAAAAGGCAGCCGAGGAGATAAGAGCTTGCGGAGTTGAGTGTATCTGGGCTACTGCTGATGTTACAAGCGACGAGGATATCAGTGCAGCAGTAAAGAAGACAGTCGATACTTTCGGCAAGCTTGATATACTTATAGCTAATGCTGCTCACCCCGGTATATTCAAGAATACGGAAGATATGACCACGGCCGAGTGGGACGAAGTAATGAAGCATAATATAGACGGTATGTTCATATCCTGCCGCGAAGCTGCGAAGGTAATGCTTCCCAACGGCTCTGGAAAGATCATAATAATTGCGTCTATTGCATCTGAGATATTTAATGCAGCAAGCATACCCAATGCATACGAGACTTCTAAGGGCGCTGTTCGTTCTATGGTAAAGGCTCTTGATGCAAGCTGGGGCAAGAGAGGCATCAACGTTAACGGTATCGCTCCCGGTTACTTCCGTTCCGACGTTATTGAAGAACGTGTACAAAAGGATCCCGCATATCTTGATTATCTTAACAGCCTCGTTCCTTGCGGACGTGCGGCAATGCCGGAAGAGATAGGCCCTGCGGCTGTTCTCCTTGCTTCTGACGGTGCAAGCTACATTCACGGTGAGATACTTACCGTTGACGGTGGACGTTCATATCTGTAATAAATAAAAAGGCAGGAAAAAGATCATGAAATATTTGATAGTCGGAGCGGGCGGTATCGGTTTTACCCATCTCGACGCTCTTAAGGCTCTCGGTGAAACAGACGTTGCAATTTGCGAAAGTCTCGACGCCAGAAGAGAACTCGCAATAAAGGAATACGGTATCAAACACGCATATACCGATTACAAGGAAGCTATCCTTGATTACAAGCCCGATGCGGTTGTTGTATGTACACCCAATCACCTGCACGAGGCACCTACGGTATTTGCTCTCGAGCACGGTGCAAACGTACTTTGCGAAAAGCCTATGGCTTCCACTGCTGCTGAGGCACGCCGTATGCATGAAGCGGCAGTACGTACCGGCAAGAAGCTTATGATAGCTTACATCGTTCGTACATATGATGCTCTTGATGCCACCAAGAAGATGCTTCTTGAAAACAGAATAGGAAAGGTAGTTTCCGCACGTTGCGTTCTTGCAACTCCCGAAACACTTACCTTCGCAAAGACGCCTTACCGTAAGTCCTATGAGACGGGCGGCGGCATTATGTACGACTATACTCACGAGATAGACTATATGAGATATCTTATGGGTGAGCCTGTTAAGGGTGCGGCTTTCGTTGACTCCTTCGTAAAGCCTGACCTTACGGTAGATGATAGTGCAGATATTCTTATGAAGTACGATAACGGTTCTACCATGACTCTTCATATGGACTATATTCAGGAAAAGGGAAGAGGCGGCCCCGGCAGATCTTTTGAGATCGTTGGCGAAAAGGGACACATTCTCTGTACCTTCAGTGAACTTACTCTCAGCCTTTATGACGGCAGAGTTGAGCACTACACTCTCATAAACGATTGGGATGCAAACTTCCAGCGTCAGTACATCAGATTCAACGAACTCTGCAACGGCGGTACACCTAACCACGTAAGCAGCATTGACGGCGTAAGAGTTCTTGAGATCGCGGACAAGCTTTACGAATCCGCAAGAGAAGGCAAGCTTGTAGATTTAATATAAGGAGACTGAAAAAATGGCTATTGAGACTATGGAAAGAAGAGCTGCGGACAATAAGTATCTGCACAGAGAATTTCACAACATCTTCAATATAGGACTTGACTATGCAAAGAATGAGTACGGCGTTGAAGGCGTTAAGGAATACCTTGAAATATTCACAAAGAATTTTTACTCTCCTCTTATGGCGGAGATAAAGGCGGAAGGCCTTAAGGCTCTCGAGCGTCACATCGTTAATATATATGAAATCGAAGAATCCTCAGAGCTTCTCAAGACAGAGCTTGACGGCGATACACTCCGTGTAAGCGTAAGCGCATGCCCTGCAGTCAAGTTCATAAAGGGTACAGACAGACCCGTAAGCGATATGTATGTTCTTTCCTCTACGGTAGTTTATGAGACTATCGCAAAGGAAACGGGCTATGTTTACGAGTGTATTTCCTATGATGAGGAAACAGGCGCTGCTGAGCATGTATTTAAGAAGGAGGCGTAAGAAATGGTATCTTGTACAGAATTTATTCCCGCATACAGCGAGCTTTTCAAATACATAGAATCCAAGGGTGGACACGAGGCAGTAGTAAAATACTGGGAATTTCTTTCCGCTAACGGAATAAAGAACCTTGAAAAATACGTACTTGAGTGCGGAATCAGAGGATGCTTTAAGTATTGGTCCGGAACTCTTAACGAAGAAGCTGCGGATTTCAAGCTTACTCTTGATGAGGAGAACGGATATTTCAGACTTGATATGTTCTATTGCCCCTCCAAGGGAAGACTCCTTGAATTCAAGCATCTTGAACCCTATCACGATTATTGCGGACATTGCGATCTTCTTTACCGTCAGGTCCTCGAGCCTCTCGGATATTCATACGATTACGATATGTCCAATGTTGATAAGGCGGCTTGCTCTCTTACCATAAAAAAAATAAAATAATTTTGACTTTGCGGTCGGATATTTTTTAAAAAGTATCCGGCCGTGAGGAGCGTAATCAGATCATATAATAAAATAGATCAGGAAGGAATCATAATGGAACAGAAGGCACTTGAAGCTGCAAAAGCTTCTTTTAAGACCGAAGCAAACGAAATAATGAATACCTTCGGCGCTATGGACTTCGAAGCATTCGGAAAAGCTGTAGACGTTTTGAAGAAGGCACAGAGGATCGGTACCGCAGGCTGCGGACATTCGGGTATATGCTGCCAGCATTTCGCACATCTCCTCTGCTGTATAGAAAGACCCGCAAAGTTCCTTACTACTGCTGAAGCAGTACACGGAGGAATAGGATTTATTCAGGAGGGCGACGTAGTTGTACTTGCGTCCAGAGGCGGAAAGACTGCAGAGCTTCTCCCCATTATGCGTATTGCCAAGGGCAAAGGCGCAACGGTTATAAGTGTTACGGAGAATATGGATTCTCCCATGGCAAAAGAATCCGACATCGTGCTCCCTATGAGAGTTGATTTTGAAACGGATAAATATAATTCACAGTCCACCTCAAGCTTCGTAGCGTTAAGCGCAGTATTTGATGCACTTGCAGTTGCGCTTATCGAGGAAACGGGTTACGTAAACGAGCAGTTTGCTATCATCCATCCCGCAGGAGCCGTAGGCGAAAGACTTAATAAAAAATAATAGGAGGACAAAGCTATGTACAAGGGATTAAAGATCAAAGCTCCTTTTTTTGAAATAGGTCCCAAGAACTATCTTTGGGGGGATGACGTTCTCGAACTCGCAAAGGTTGCTGACGAAGCGTCCAAGAAGTACGACGTAGATATTATCTTCACTACACCCATTGTAGAGCTCCGCCGTGTACGCGAAGCTACTAAGTATATCCACGTATTTGCACCTCATATGGACAACCTGAAGCCCGGACGCGGACTTGCAGACACTCTTCCCGAATCTCTCGTAGCGGCAGGTGCTGAAGGCGTAATGCTTAACCATTGCGAAAAGCCCATTACCGTTGCACAGCTTAAGGAAGGCATAAAGAGAGCTGACGAGGTAGGACTTGGTACTATCGTATGCGCAGACTCTATTGCAGAGGCATCCGCTATCGCACATCTTAACCCCAACATTATCGTTGCTGAACCTACTGAACTTATCGGTACCGGTAAAGCAAGTGATAAGGATTACGTTGATGCATCTATCAAGGCTGTAAAGGACGTAAACCCCGAGATACTCGTGCTTCAGGGCGCAGGTATTAAGTGCTATGATGACGTTTACAGAAACATTTACGCAGGCGCTGAAGCAACAGGCTCTTCAAGCGGTATCGTTGCGCTTCCCACACATGAGGAAAGAGCAAAGATGGTAGACGATATGATCCGTGCCGTAAGAGAAGCATGGGATGTTCGCAACGGCAAATAATTAAACAGAAACAAAAAACAAACAAAATTTTTTATAAAATTTGGAGGCAAATTATGGAATTCAAAGTATATCAGAAAGAACTCGAACTTCAGTCCAGAGGTTGGATCCCCACGTTCCACGACGTATCCAAGGAGATCATTGAGATCGTTAAGGCATCCGGTATCAAGAACGGTACAGTTTGCATCGCTTCTCACCATACAACATGCTCTGTTATGATCCAGGAGTGCTCTCACGACATCGATACATTCGATCTCGAATTTCTC
>SVSF01000038.1 GCA_015064425.1 Oscillospiraceae bacterium
GTTCCGAAAATGACGGGCATATTTGTGTATGTTTCCGATATGGTGTATGGCACCGCCGATAGCATCGATCAAAGCCGTGCAGCCTCTTACGTAATATTGCTCCTCAGTCATTTTCGGAACGTCATTAAGCTTTATTCTGTCGTGGAGTACACAGCTTTCGTCGTCGAAAAGCACCGTGGAAACGAAGCATTCTCCTTCCTGCTTCTTCTGCTTTTCAATAAGGGAGTTGAATCCGCCCACCGTGTCGCTTTCAAGTCCCGCCATAGAACCGCTTCTGTCAATAATAAATACAAGCTCTGTTGCGTTGTTTTTCATTTTTCTTTCCTCCGTTTTTCTGATTTCTGTCTATATAATACATTTGAAAGAGGGGCGAAAGGTCGCACGTCAAGCGACCTTTTATAAAGGGACGGTCTGTTGCTTCTTGACAAAAGTAAAACCGCTTGATATTATAAATAAAAAAACGGAGCAATGCTATGAACAGATTTGATATAACGTATTTTCACGGACCCTTTTCACAATATATAACCAGACCCGAGGTAATAGCGGATATTGCGGCGGCAGGCATAGATCTCGTCCCCATATTCTTTGACAGAGATACCAACCGCGAAGCTGTAAAGCTTATGGCAAAGTACGGACTCAGATGCGTAGTCGGAGACAGCCGTATATCCGCAGTATACGCCTCGGACGATATTGCGGGAGCGGACGCGGCGGTAAAGGAAGTCGTAGAAGATTATAAGGAATTCTCCAACGTCGCAGGCTGGGATATCGTGGACGAGCCCCGCTCGGACAAGTTCCCCGTCTTAGGCGCCATAGTCAATGCCTTCCGCAGATATTCTCCCGAAAAGGAGACGGTAATAAACCTCTTCCCCGATTACGCAAGACCTGAGCAGCTCGGCAATCCCGACTATATGACTCATCTTGAGCACTTTGTAAATATAGTTCGTCCCCACTATTTAAGCTACGACTACTACCACTTCCTCGGCAGAAAGGCAAGAAAAGAGGCAGCACTCGATACTCTCGATGAAAGAGAGAGGCTTATACGCATAGCCTCTGAGGAGACCCGCGACAGAAGCGGATTCTTCAAGAATCTTAACGAGATAAACGCCGTTGCCAAAAAGTACGGTATTCCCGCTATGCTTATCGTTCTTCTTACAGAGCACGGCCACTACCGCAATCTTACGAGGAGCGAGATACTCTGGGAGGTAAATATGTGCCTTGCCTACGGCATGAAGCGCATATCCTATTTTACCTATTGGTGTCCTTCTCCCGACGAGTATTGGCAATGGGACAACGCTATGTGTGATATCGACGGCAAAAAAATGCAGCACTATTATGATGTGCAGTCCATAAACCGTGAGATAAGAGCCGCAGGCGAATATCTCTTCGACAAAGAATTTTTGAAAGCTTATCATCTGGGCAGTCCCGAAGAGGACACGGAGCTTTTCGCTTCCTTTGGAAATTTCAAGGCCATTGAGGGCAAGAACGGCGTGGTAGGCTGCTTCTCCGACGGAAGCATATACCTTGTGAACCGCAACTATAAGGAGGCGGAAAGCTTCCGAATAATAAGTGATGAAGAGCTCACCTTTATGAAGGACGGAATCTTTGCTCCTTTGGAAAGCTGCGAGATAAGCCTCGGAGCGGGAGAGGGAATAATAATAAAGGCATAAAAAATACAGAGGAAGCATTTTGCTTTCTCTGTATTTCTTATTGCTTCTTTTTGATGCAGAATGAAAGTATTACGGCTATCTGTGCGGGAATTCCGAGGAGAAATATATGCCAGACGTTAAATCTTATAAGCGCAAAGTATACCGTGGCGATAATGGACCAGACCAGCCCCGATACGATAAAGAAAATTGTGCGCTTGCTTCCCCAGATGCTGTTAAAGACCAGGGCAACGATGAGGGACACGGGTACCGCCGATACGAAACAGATCCAAGGAATAAATTTCCTTCCCGCAGAGAAAAATATTATTACGGCAACAAGGAGAGCAATGAACCATACTCCCAGAACGGAAAGGGCGCTTATTATGAAGCGGTTTCTCGAAAAGCCTCTCGCAGGCTTTTTTTCTTCTTTTCTGTCATTTTCTTTAACAGACACCGCCGCAGTCTGCACCGTGTCTTCCCCTATGAGAGCATCGATGCTTACTCCGAAAAGATCGGCTATCTGTTTTAATATCACTATATCGGGCAACGACTCTCCTCTCTCCCATTTGGATACCGCCTTGTCGGAATAATTGAGCTTTTCCGCAAGGTCGGCCTGAGTGAGTCCGTTTCCTCCGCGCAGGGCGGCAATGTTCTTTGCGATATTAAGTTTTATGTCTTCCATTTTTGCCTCCTGCCTGATTATTTCCTGTGCCTATTATACTACAATTTGATTTTTCATTCAAGAAAAATTATTCAAATATCTCGTCGCAAGTAACAAAATCAAGATCCTGACAGCTTACGTATCTGAAAAAGCGCTCCTGTTCCTCCATCCACTCGGGGAACATATCGAACTCATAGCTGTGGCCCCATATCATAAGCACGCTGTCCTCTTCGCGGTCAAGAGAGGCGTAGTACTTTACGAGCTCAAAGCGCTCATCGTAGAAATTGTGGCAGGTTGGGCGCCATTCCAAGGGCTCCTTTGGCAGGTCGAAAGCGGAGTCTCCGTATTTTTCAAGAGTGTCCTTTACGCTAACGTACTTTCCGCCCAAAAGATCGCTGAAGAAGATAGCATCCGTGTTCCTCGCGTATTTGAGGTCCGTGCGCTCCTTAAGAAGCTTTATCACTCTTTCGTCGTAGAGGGAACCGCCGGGGTATGCAAGCCCCGAAGGCCTTTTGCCGAAAAGAGCTTCAAGCGCGTCTCTGTCCTCCTCGGTCTCCCTGAGTACATCCTCGTCGGAGGCGGCAAGAAGATTTATGTGGTGGAGGGTATGGGCATCCACGGCGTGCCCTGCGTATATGGTCTTAAGCTCTTCTCCGTTTATCTTTTGGTGAGTTGCCGACCGCCCTATGGGTGTACCGCATCTCATATCCGTATAGCTTATGGTACCGCCTTGACCCAATAATGCGGAATTGATATTGAATGTACATTTCAAGCCCAGACTGTTCAAAAGCTTTATGAAAGCTGTGTCCTGGGTCACTCCGTCATCATAGCTCATACAAAAAAATTTTTTACCACTCATTGATGCTCCTCCTTTATCCTTCTGTACAGAAAAGCCCGCTTTTCCGTAGCAAAATGCTCTATTATCCCAAGCTCCGTAAGAAGCTTTAAGGAAAAACCGCACTTCCTTTGTCCGAATCCCGTAGCCTTCCTCATATCCTTCGCAGTAAATACCTCGCCGAGACCTTTGGGAAGAATCAGAGAGTAATCGGATGGCTTCTCAAGTATGAGACAGTCGGCAATTTCGGTGGGTATACGTTCGTTTCTCGTGGAGCCCCGCTTTCCGCCTTTGCCCCATCCGTCGAGATTTCGGTATTCGTCCATATCAATAAGAAGTATCATGACCCTCATATTTGGCTCTTTAAGATGGCTTCTTATTTTAGAAAGCTCCGGAAGACAGTCGGAGAGGCGTCCCTTTTTCGGACTTTTGCGGAAGGCACTCAGCTCTCCGCTTTCTCCGTCTATCCAGGCTATCCTTTTTATATGGGGCAGAGGGCAGACTACGGTTACTTTTTCCCCCTGCTTCAAAAACGATGCGAGCTTTGTGTTGAGCTTGTCAAGGCTTCCCGTCTGTATTTCAAATATTCCCTCTGAATTTTTGATGTCCGCAAAGCTCCTTCCGACCTTTACCTCGTGAAAGGATGGGTCGGGTTCAATAAAGAATTTTAAGACGCTGTGAAGAGTCTTTTCTTTCAGCGTACCGATCCCCTCGGCGCGCACGCAGTTCTCCGCCGCTCTGAGGGCATTATCAAAACGTTCTCTGTCGCTCATATCACATATAATAGGTATAATATACGACTACGGTGCGTTCTTTTCCGCCGCAGGTCTTGTCAGGACCGCTCAATATGACACCGTCACCGCTTAAAAGCTCCGATGCTTTTATACTGCCGGTATCTGCTCTGAACACTATCTCAGAGGAGGCAAAAACAAGTATCTCCCCATCCTTTACGGTAAGAGATCCCGACTTGCCGATAACGATATCTCCCTCTTCGGCTCTTTCGCTTACGTAGCGTATGGCTTTCCCGTGGAGCCTTCCTATATCTGCTCCCTTGTCCTTCTTTTTAAATTTAAATCCGAACATATCAACACTCCCAAGAACGATCTGTACATATTATATCATAAAAGCTTTTCCGCGGATACACTTAAAATTGAAATTTTATTATATCATAAATCATATTGGTCATACATACCAAAGATGATGTATTTTTTTGTATAATGTGACAAAAGTGGAAAAGTTCTTAAAAAGGCTTGAAATTCCTTTTTTATCAAGTTAAAATGAAGGCAAGTAATCGATGAGTGCATCGAGAAACGGAGGGATTCCGTATGTTAACACTTGATATACCGTCAGCAGCGGTACACCGACGACTTGAAAGTTACGGCATTAAAGAGGACGATATAAGTATCGCCCTCAGACTTGATATGAACAAAAACGGAGGCGCGGGAAGAACTTGGATCTTCACATGTGCTCCGTCAAAAAAGATTTGTATTTTATCAACAGAAAAGTCTGTTTACGGAGAGGACAAGGAAGAAGATTATACCTTGTATTCGGAGCACCTTATGAGTGAGGTGTCAGGCTTCTATGTTGATAATTTTATTTCGGGCAACAGATGGCTCTATAAGACTCCGGAAAAAACTACGGAAATTATGGCATATTGCTCTAATAGCTGCAAGAAGCGTCTGTTTACTTTTATTGAGATAACAGAACGGCTTATGAACGAAAAGGAAGTAACGGACGACGATCCGATCTTTGATCAATATCGCGCTAAATGTCCCAAATGCCATAAACCGTATGCGGATCAGAACAATAAGATATGTGCTAACTGTATAAAAAAATCTGCCACTCTGAAAAGAATGCTTTCATATCTGAAAAACTACAAGTGGCATCTTGCCGTATCACTGATAGGACTTTTTCTGTCTGCGGGGATGGGACTTGTAAGCCCGTATCTTACCGGTACGATCCTTTACGACCGCATTATTGCGGAAGAGGGCGACCTTCATTACCGCTATTGGATATTTATAGTAGTGGGACTCGTTGTACTGCTCAATGTCGTAAGCAGCTTAAATAATATTTTAAGATCAAGAGTTACTACCACAATGGGCGTGGGCATGGTAATGGAAATGAAATCCGATGTGTTCCGTGCCATGCAGTCCCTTTCGCTTTCTTTTTATAACAATAACCAAACCGGTAAGCTTATAAAGCACGTTAACGGAGATGCGGAAACGGTACGTAATTTCTGTATAGGTGACGTACCTACTCTGCTTTACCACAGCGTTACTATAATCGGACTTTCCATATTCCTCTTCATACTTAACTGGAAGCTGACTCTTATAATCTATCTTCCAATACCGCTTATAGTTCTCATTCTCAAAAAGGGAAGTAAAAAGCTTTGGAAATCCTATGAAAAGTATTGGAGAGCGGCATCGTCTCTTAACTCTGGTATGGCTGATTCGCTTAACGGAAGAAGAGTCGTTAAATCTTTTGCCAAGGAAGTGGATGAGACCAATAAGTTTACACAGCTGAACAGAAAAGACCTCTCGGCATGGGTAAATATCAATAACGTATCTCTCACCATATTCCCTCTTATCGGTCTTCTTATCGCTTTTTCAAGTAAAGCAATATGGGGCGTGGGCGGTATCATGGTAATGAATAATCAGATGACATACGGTTATTTCTCCGCATACTTCTCCTATGTAGCAATGATACTGGGACCTATCGGATACCTTACCAACTTTATGCAGACAGTAACCAACGCTACCAACAGTGCCCAGAGAATGTTCCAGATCATTGATACGGAATCGGAAGTAAGGGAAGCTCCGAATCCGGTGAATCTGGACGATACTATGCAGGGCTCCTTCGAAATGAGGAACGTTTCTTTCAGCTATGTTCCCAATAGGCCCATACTTAAGGACGTTAATATCAAGATATCTCCCGGCGACCACATAGGGCTTGTCGGACATACGGGCTCGGGTAAGACTACCATCGCAAACCTTATATCGAGACTTTATGATCCCAACAGCGGAGAGATCTTCCTCGATGGAATAGATATAAAGAATATAAAGACGAGTTCCTTGAGAAAGAATATAGCAATGGTATCCCAAGAGGTGTTTTTGTTTAACGGATCCATCTATGAGAACATTGCCTATGCAAAACCTAAAGCAAGCTACGATGAGGTAATAAGAGCCGCAAGACTAGCGAATGCTCATGACTTCATTATGAGACTTCCCAGCCAATATGAGACGAATATATCTATGGTGCCTCTATCCGGTGGAGAAAGACAGAGAATATCTATCGCAAGAGCTTTGCTCCTTGATCCCAAAATACTGATACTGGACGAGGCAACAGCGGCAATGGATACCGAAACCGAAAGACTTATTCAGGATGCTCTCGATATACTTACCGAGGGAAGAACTACCATAACCATAGCCCACAGGTTGTCTACTCTCAAAAACTGTAACTATCTCTATGTTATAGAGGACGGTATGATAGCCGAAGAGGGCACACATGCGGAACTTATCAAAAAGAAGGGCACATACTATAAGCTTTATACCTTGCAGAACGAGGCTATGAAGCGTGTAATGCTCGGTATTTAAGAGGAGAACACAATGGCTAAGGAAAAAACAGAAAAGATACTGGATTTTGAAGACGACGGCGATCTGATATTAAGCGACATAAGAGAATCCGTCAGACTTTTGCCCGAAAACGCAAGATTTTACCGTTCTGCAGGCGGACTTGTGTCTATGGATCTTAATACGGAAAAATACGGAGAGGAAAGCTTTGAAAGAGTTGTTCTCTTAAGAGCGTTTCCTGTTGAAAAGCCTAATGAATTCATAAGTGTAAAGACACCTGATACCAAAGAAGATAAGGGTAAGGAGCTGGGCTTTATCAGATACCTGAGCGAATTTCCTGAAGATCAAGCAGAGATAATATCGGAGGAACTTGACGTATTTTATTTTACTCCCGAAATTTTTAAGATAAATTCGAGAAAAGAAAAATACGGTAAAGATTGTTGGGACGCGGAGACTTCTGCAGGCAGAACTGAAATAGTTATAGTTGACCCCTACAGAAATATTAGATTCTTGGGTGACGGAAAGCTTTACATCAGCGATATGGATGGAAATGCATTTGTTATTTCAGATATAAAAGCCCTTGATCCCACGAGCTTTAAGATAGTAGACGTGTTTCTCTGATAAAGGAGGCTCATCCTTATGAGACTGAATTATGAACTTGGAGAAGCCGATAAGGCAGCGGTGGATGCCGCCGTCGGAAAAGACGAAAAGTACATGTACTCTGTTCCCTTCGATATTGAAGGAGACAAGTTCGTCAGCGGTTATCTCTATATAACGGATAAAAAGATATATAAGGTCCTTAAAGGCAAGCTCATAGAAACCTTTGCTCTTGAAGGTGCGGAAGGGCTGAAAACAGACGTTTTTTACGGAAACTGTGCATTTTACGGCCGTTTTGAGGGAAAGACCAGGATGGTGTGCCGTTTTCTTTCATCCAGAAATCTGAAGAGATATTCTATTCTCATAAAAATACTTGAGAATATGATAGAAACGGGAGATACGGAGATTAAGACGGATGATAGCCGTGAGATGTACTGCCCCCAATGCGGTAGACCATATGTGGGAAATATCAACAGTTGTATTTACTGTATAGATAAGAAGGCCGTATACAAAAAGCTTTTTGCGATGACAAAGGGTATGAGACTTATGATGCTCTTTCCTCTTTTTGTTGCGGCAATAGCTCTTTTATTCAGATTCCTTGTTCCCTATATTGAATCTATTGTCATAAACCAATACGTTCAGCCTCCGGCAGGCGTGGAACGCGGCTCTATGCTGGGCTTCTATCTTATACTTCTTGCAATAATCAGCATTGATCTGGTACAGAGAATAATAGATGTTATAAAATCTCTTGTTTCAGCCAACACAACTGCAAAATTCCAGGGTGCTTTAAAGAACATACTTTACGAAAAGATACAGAGTCTGCCTGTGTCTTATACACAGAAAAAGTCCACGGGAGACCTTATGGGACGTGTCAACAGTGATACGGCAACCATGAGAATCTTTATTACCGATGTTATCCCTACCATCTTCATACAGGTCTGTTCTTTCGTTATAGCCTTCTTTCTGCTTATTTTCATGAATTGGAAAATGGCACTCTTTATAATTATACCTCTTCCTTTCACCGCATATCTTCTCAAATCTTTCTGGAAGAAGATAGGCAGACGTCACTATAAGCGTTGGAAAAGGGAGCATATTTCCAACATAGTGCTTCATGATATATTTTACGGAATCAGAGTTGTAAAGGCCTTTGGTACCGAAGAACTTGAAATAGAGCGTTTCGAGAAGGCAAATAAGGATTTCGTGGATCAGGTAGAGATAAACGATAAATATACTGCCACATTCGGTCCTATAGTATCGTTCGTAACGGGTATCGGTAACTATTTCATTATGCTTTATGGCTATCTGCTCCTTTACGACAAGGTTCTTGATATCGGTACTCTATACCAGTTCCTTTCATATTCCGGTATCGTTTTCGGTCCTCTTCTTTATATGACGGATATCCCGAAGCAGCTTTCAAACTTCATTACCTCTGCCACGAAGGTATTTGAGATACTTGAAGAGCCTATGGCGGTGGACACTACGGAGAATCTGCTTAAGACCGATATAGAAGGAGACATAGAGTTCAGAGACCTTACCTTTGGATACAACAGCTACGACCCCGTTCTCAAGAATATAAACATCTCTATAAAGAGCGGAGAGTTTATAGGAATAGTCGGACTTTCGGGTTCCGGCAAATCCACTCTCATAAATCTTGTGATGAGGCTTTACGAGCCGAATAAGGGCGCTCTTTATATAGACGGAATAGATGCAAGAAAGATAAATCACGATATGCTCTGCTCCAATATAGGCGTAGTTCTTCAGGAGACTTTCCTCTTTGCGGGAACCATAAGAGAGAATATTGCTTATGCAAAGCCCTATGCTACGGAGGAGGAGATAATCAATGCCGCAAGGATAGCTCACGCCCATGACTTTATTATGAAGCTTCCTTACGGATATGAGACCTATGTGGGAGAAAGAGGTCTTTCCCTTTCCGGCGGTGAAAGACAAAGAATAGCTATTGCCCGCGCAATAATAAAGAACCCCAGAATACTTATATTAGATGAGGCGACGGCTGCTCTCGATACGGAGACGGAAAAGCTCATACAGGATGCTCTTAACCATTTGACCGATGGCAGGACTACTCTTGCCATTGCCCATAGACTTTCCACTCTCCGAAATGCAGACAGACTGTTGGTGCTTGATCAC
The DNA here is from genome assembly GCA_015064425.1 of Oscillospiraceae bacterium. Next base: position 9,451 of record SVSF01000038.1, read on the forward strand.
GGACGGGTTGCCGAATTCGGATCCCATACGGAGCTTCTCGCCAATAAGGGCATATATTATAAGCTCGTTATGGCACAGAGAAAAATGGCTCACGAGCTTGTGGAAGATATTGAATAAAAATAGTTTGCAAAAATAAAAAGCGCCGTGTTCCGAAAGGACACGGCGCTTTAAACTTATTATTTTATAAGGAACTTCAAGCTGAAGCTTACCTTTCCCTTAGCGGGGATAACGTAGGACTGACCATGCTTTTCTGCATTTTCAACGAAGTCGAATCCTGCGGTGCAGGGCTCGAGAGCCGCGCTGAAGAGGTCATTAAAGTTACCGTTGTTCATCCATACGCCGAGGTAGGGGATCTTTTCAGTGTCGAATTCCATCATAATAGCCTTATCTATCTGAGGAATATAATATCCAACGCCGTTGCCGGGGATCTTATCGCAGAAGTAGAACTTGTATGCGTTGTTATCCTCCTTGGTATATGCCTTGTTGGTAAGCATATCCTCGTTAACGGGTCTGATATCGCCTCTCTTACCGAATTCAGCGGCGTTGTCGAACATCATCTCTATCTTCGCATCGGGAGCGTAGTCGGAAACTACCTTGCCGCCAACGAAGCCGTTGAACATGCAGTGGCCTGCCCAGATGCAGGGGAAATCGTCATCGGAGGTGTTCTCAATATCGTAATCGATGACCAGCTCGCCGTCCTTTGCGCTTACCGTCTTTGTCCAGATATACTTGAGCTTGTCGGATACAAAACGCATAATGAGCTTGTCGTCGCTTATCTTGTATTCGTGGGGATGACGGCATACCTCTCCGTGGTCGTCGTAAACGATGCCCTTTCTGCAGCCTTCAGCAGGAGCGCTGGGGTCAATAGTAGGGAACATATCGTCAAAGGCGCTGATATTGCAGGAGCAATAGTCGCTCGTTTCGTGAACGGGAACGTAGTGAGGATTTTCCTCCTGAGCCAAAAGCTCTGTACCCGTCGCATCATCAATAAGAGAAACGAAACGGCCGCCGTAAAGGGGAAGGAATTTTGCGCTGAGCTTACCCGTTTTTACCTCAACGGCAAAAACGTCCTTATATCTAGCTTCAAAAACTGTCTTACTCATTTTTATTCTCCTATGAAAGACTTATTCGTCTTCGCTCATATCAACGAGCATCTTGATCTTGTCTGCGGAGTATCTGTCAGCGTTCATAAGAACGTCTGCAACCTCATCGAACTTGAATCTGTGGGAAACGAGGGGCTTAAGATTGAGAGTGCCCTTTTCAAGCATGTTGAGAATATCGGGAACACCTGTCTGTCCGCCTACGCCGTAGATGTTGTTGCAGTTGTTAACGAGCATATTGTAGTCGATTCCGTCAACGGGACCGGGATAGAATGCGAGAGTTGCAAGCTCGCCCCACTCCCAAAGGCTCTTGGAAGCATCAACGAGGCACTGATTAGCACCGGAGGTCTCGATAATAACGTCAGCACCCTTGCCGCCCGTAAGGTCCTTGATAGCCTTAACAGTATCAACGTCCTTTCCGGTCTTGATAACGGCATCGGCACCCATCTGCTTTGCTACTTCGAGCTTGTTGTCCTTTCTGCCGACCATTATAACGTTCTTTGTGCCCTTTGCCTTAAGAACGGCAACTGCCGCAATACCGATAGGACCGGTACCGAAAACTACTGCGTTTGCTGTTTCTGCAAATCCGGGCTTCTGAATTATTCTTGTTCTTTCGACTGCGTGGTAAGCAATGGAGGTGGGCTCGATAAGAGCAGCCTCTTCAAGGCTTACGTTGTCAGCAAGCTTGTGGTACTGCCACCAGGGGAGTCTTATGTACTTCGCATATGCTCCGTCCCAAGCGTTGACCGTTCCGAGCGCTCTGCGGCTCTTACATTCAATATATCTACCCTCGTGACAAGCATCGCATTCGCCGCAGCTTACCCAAGTGTCACTCATAACTCTGTCGCCGGGCTTAAGCTCGGTAACTGCGCTGCCTACTCTTTCAACAACGCCTGTCCATTCGTGGCCTATACGAACGGGATACTTTATAAGGCCTTCCTTTATAAGAGACATCTCTCCGCCTACGATCTCGATATCGGTTCCGCAGATACCGATGTACTTTACTCTTGCGAGTACGTCATAGGGACGGAGCTCAGGTACGGGGATCTCCTTATACTGTACGTCGTGGGGACCCACTACCACAACTGCCTTCATTGTTTCGCTCATAATAAACTCTCCTTGAAATAAAAGAATTTTGGCTGCATTAAAAGCCATATTTTATCAAGTTTAGTATATCAGTAATAACTTGATTTGTCAATCAAATATCGCCTTTTATATTATTATAATATGATTTTTATTGCGCATTTTGAGTAATCTGTTTCGAATGCAGATCTCTGTACCTCTTCGGGGCTATACCCTTTTCTTTTTTAAATACCCTTACGAAATAAGCGTAATCGTTAAATCCGCATTCAAGGGCAATGATTATAAGAGGAACGGAAGTTTCCGTAAGCATAAGAGCGGCTTTTTCTGCTCGAAAACCCATAAGATATTGCATAGGTGTTCGGTGGAAGAAATCGCGGAATACCCTGCAGAAATAATTGGGATTTAAATTTGCACACTTTGCCAGGTCGTCAAGACTTATTTCGGAGCTGTAATTGTTCTCCATGTAGGAAAGCACCGCCTTCATCTGCTCCGCTCTGTAGGGGTCTCGCGCAGAGTCGTCCGTGTGAGAGAGAAGGGTAGGCTTCTCTGCTATACATCCGAAAAGGGTCAGTATGCTTCCGTAAATTTTTAATACGTTGTAGCTCTTATCTTCCCCATCTGCGTTTTTGTAAAGTCTGCAGCTGCTCATAATGCTATCGGTCACGGTGGCGATATCGGGAAAGCTGTTCTTTTCAAAACAAACGAACTCGGGAAATTCCTCTGAAATAAAGAGAGACAAGTATTCGGAAAGCTGCTTTGAGCCTAAAAACAGAAGCTCGGGATCGAAAAGCAGACACTCGTACATACAGTCTGTGGGCTCTCCGCCATGAAGGGTCTTGCCGCGAAGCAGGACAACGTCTCCTTCCTTCATGCTTACGGGACGAGCGTTGGCATAGAGGTGGAAGGAGCCCTTTTTTATGCGTATAAGCTCCCATTCTCTGTGCCAATGGAAATTCATTAAATATCTCGGATGATTGAAGTCTACGGGATAATACTCTACGGGAAAGAGGGGCGTTCCGTGGAACTTTTCTTCTCTTAGCTTTTTGTCATGTGTCATGACCTTACTCTTTCAAAAGTTAAAATAATACAATTTAATGCTATTATAGTTCAAGAACAAGGGAAATGTCAATGATATAATACAAGTGGGTATATGAATAATCCGGAGCATCGGAAAAGACAAGGCGGATCAATATGAATAAAACTGAAAATATTACAATAAGTGGTACGGGAAAGCTCTTTCTGTACCTTGACCCCGAAATGGGAAGAGACGAAAACAACGGAGAGATATCATCTCCTTTAAAGAGTCTTAAGACTGCCATCTCCCGTCTTCGCGAAATAAGAAAGGCAAGCGAGCACATTATTGAAGCGGTCGTCTGTATGAGAGAAGGCGTCCACAGCCTTTGCGATACTTTGATACTGAACTCCCTTGACAGCCACACGTCTTTCGTTGCTTTTGAGGGAGAGACCCCCGTAATATCCGGAGGCGTTAAAATAGACGGCTGGACGGAAGGGGAAAACGGCATATGGCATGCTTCTGCCAAAGGAGTAAAGAGCAGGGACTTTTTCGTAAACGGCAAAAGAGCCACAAGAGCAAGACACAGCGGTTTTGACATAGTTTCCTTTGACGAAAAGGGCATAGAAGTACGGGACGAAATAATGGCAAATGTAAAGAAGCCGAGAGAGTTGGAATTCGTATTCAGGTATATGTGGAATATGTCAAGACTCTGCGCCGAAAATATGAGCTCGGACGGAGACGGAAAGACCATTTTCACCATGCGTGAGCCCGGCTGGGGAACCTACTTCTCTACTGCCGAGCTTGGTATGGCAAGACTTATCCCGGAAGAGGTATTTTATGCAGAGAATGCTTATGAATTCCTTAATGACGAGGGTGAGTGGTACCTTGACAGAGACGGAGACACCGTGTATTACATTCCCCGAAAGGGAGAGGATATGAGCTGTGCCGAAGCATATCTCGGAAAACTTGAACAGATGATATTTTTAAAGGGAGAAGAAGGAAGCTTTATCGAAGACTTACGCTTTGAGAGTATCACCTTCAGCCATAATACCTGGTTCCAGGCGGAAAAGGATGAGGGGCTTCTCACCATTCAGGCAAACCATTACAAAAAGTACGGAAGCTGTCCCGAAAATTCACGTAATTATGAAAACTGGATGATGCCTCTGTCAGCCATTGAGGGAAGATTTGTGAAGGGGACCGTATTTGAAAATTGCAGATTTATCAATCTCGGAAGCGGAGCCTTGCACCTTATGGAAGGTACAAAAGACTCCGATATGTGCAATAATTATTTTTGGGACTGCGCAGGTACGGCGATAAGCCTCGGAGCCTTTTCCGACAGAGCTCACGATGCCACCGAGACGGATGACCCGGATATAATGTGTGAGCGAGTAAGAATAGAGGACAACCTTATAGAGAACGTTGCCTGCGTATATGCGGGAGGCGAGGGTATAAGCGTGGGTTATACCAAGGACAGCTCAGTGTCTTACAACACCTTGCGTGACCTGCCCTATACGGCAATATCTCTCGGTTGGGGCTGGGGAGGCAGAGACAGCAGGGATATGAACAAGTGCTCCACCTTCTGCCGAAACAGAATATGCAACAACTATATCGAAAACGTAATGAACGTGCTCTTTGACGGCGGCGGTATCTACACTCTCGGAAGAAACGACGATTCCCTTATATCGGGCAACTACATCAAGAACGTCAACAACGATTACGGTGCCATCTATCTTGACGACGGAAGCGTGGGCTTTACCGTAAAGGACAACGTAATAATCGACTGCCACAGAAACTACATATACAAGGGCGACTACAACTACATAAGCGGCAACTACGCCAACAGACCCGGTATCGCCCCCGACTTCGACCTGAGAACTCCTTTTGAAGAAGGCGCTCCCCGCTATCTTTTTGAGAACAACGATCTTTGGGATAAAGATAAGGTCGAAGAAATAAAAAGCAATGCGGGACAGAGAAAATAAAAGCAGGAAAGGAATGATATTATGGCTAAAACGAAAATTTTTGCCGCACTTATGGCTCTTTGTTTAACTTTTGCCGGATGCGCAGGAGGAACGGGTACGGAAACGGCCGGCGAGACTTTTACCGAAAAGCCTGAGACGGACAGTGAGACTCTTGCTGAAAGGCTTGAAACGGAGCAGGAAGCCGATCCGGGATTTCCTACGGCAGATCTGTACGTTGACTATACCAATGGGGACGACGGAAACGACGGCTCCGAGAACTCTCCTTTTAAAACTTTGACAGCGGCAAGAGATGCCGCCCGTAAGCTTCACGACGAAAGTGAAGAGACTCTTTACGTAAATATTTGGCTCAGAGAAGGCGTTCACAAACTGAGCGAGACCTTTAAGCTGAGCGTGAAGGATAGCTATACCTCCTTTCTGGCTTATGAGGGAGAGAGCCCCGTAGTATCCGGAGGAGAAAAGATAGAGGGCTGGACGGAAGGGGAAAACGGAATATGGTCAGCCCCCGCAAAGGGAGTGGACAGCCGTGACTTTTTCGTAAACGGAAACAGAGCTACAAGAGCTAAACACAAAATAAAGCGCGTCTCAAAGCTTTCCAAAGACGGAATACAGGTGCTTGACAGCACTATGGCAACGGTATCAAAGCCCCAGTATATGGAGTTCGTATTCAAATACGTGTGGAACAGCTCAAGGCTCCGCGCAGAAAGTGCCGTTACGGACGAAAGCGGAAAGACTATGTTTACCATGTCCTTTAGAGGTTGGAATATCTATCACAATACGGCATTCCTCGGGGGAGCAAGTCTTACGCCAAGGGACGTTTATTACGCTGAAAATGCTATAGAATTTTTGGACGAGCCGGGAGAATGGTATCTTGATCCGGACACGGACAAGATATATTATATGCCTCTTGAAGGCGAGGATATAAGCAAGGC
>SVSF01000039.1 GCA_015064425.1 Oscillospiraceae bacterium
AGGGCCCTTGGATGCTCGTTGCCATACTTGCACTCTGCGTTGTGTTCCTAATCCCATGTTTTTATGCATTAAAACTTGAGGTTAGCGTTGGCGCTTACAAATGCCAAAATTGCGGCTTTGAAATTGTGCCTACCTATTCACAAGCGCTTAACGCCATGCACATGGGAACTACCCGTTACCTAAAGTGCCCCAAATGCCACAAACGCACTTGGTGCAAAAAAGTGTTAAAGAAATAATATTCAATATCTAAATCGGTTCAACATATCAAAAAGAAAAGTCGCGCAAGCGGCTTTTTTATATTTTTGAAACTCAATTTTCCGTTGAGAAAGATAATTATTTAAATCGCTGTACATCAAAAAACAAATATGTTACAATACAATCACGGTACCGAATCTATTTTAAATTTAAAGGATCAACTCATGAAAGAATCAATGGGGCAGATTATAAGAAAATTACGTAAAGAAAGAAACTTAACACAGGAGGAACTTGCAGAGCAGTTGAATATTACCTATCAAGCGGTAAGCCGTTGGGAAAACGAAACGGGAATGCCCGATATATCTCAGATTATACCTCTTGCAAATGTTTTCGGGGTTTCTGTTGACGTTCTTTTTGGTACACAAAACATTAACCAGGATGATGAAGTGAAACGAATCATTGAGGAAGCCTCAGCACCCCTTAGCCTCAACTATAAAACCAAAGAAGAGGAGTTTGAAGCTTTAAAAAAAGAATATGAAATATATATGGAAGCTTTAAAAACTTATCCTAACAGTGTTCCTCTTTTATATACCTCTCTTTTAACCGGTTATATTCTTTCGTGTGAGTATTCAGGATGCGGAGACAGTCAGAAAGCAACATCGCTGCGCCGTGAATGTATACGCAAAGGTAATGTTATTTTGAATACTTGTAAGGACGTTTTAAAGCTTATGGAAACACATAAACAGCTTGTAAATGTTTATGTTTCTTTAGGTGATTTTGAAAACGCAGAGCAGCATGCAAAAGAATTACCCGGAGAATATATTAATTCAGGAAGTACGGTGGCATATATAAAAAGTCACAAAGGCGACACAGAGGGCGCCATCGCAGAACATGCCTGCAATATCTCTCAGATATTGAATCTGTTTGAAGATGAGGTGCTTTGCATTGGTAATGAATATTTTTATAAAGGACAATACCAAGATGCCATCCGTTGTTATAAATCCTTATACGATATGATTTCGGTTATATATGATAACGAGGAATATACACCGCCTTATCATACGCATACAGTAGGCGATTTTATTGCAAGGTGCTATATCAAGCTCGGTTTATATGACGAGGCGGTTAAATGGATTTGGAAAGATTACGAGCATCTATGTAAAAATGCAAAGCATTACAATAAAAAAGAACGTGTTGAAACACCTTTGCTTCGCGGACGTACTTTTGAGTTTTTTGGAGAGGCAATGGATGTAAAGGTACAAATGAATTATCTTAAATTTCCTATATATGAAGCGTTAAAAGATCATCCGAGTTACTTAGAGCTTCTTGAAAAACTGAATAATTCAGATAGATATGACTAACCGCATTATAACAATCGTAACTGGAAAACTTTCACTGCGGTTTGATATATGCGACGGCTTGCCTGTATTTGCATCTTTTTCGGCACCTCTACTCAATATTGCGAACCGATTTAGATATCGGCGCAGAAAAGTCCGAAACCACAACGGTTTCGGACTTTTTCTATGCAAATTTTTGTAGTTGAATTTCATAGATATCCGCTACCCAAAACGGCTTTCGGGGAGGAATTGAACTAAAATATATTGCTTAAAATGCTACTTTGTGCTAAAATACTTACAAGGGAGGAATTTTAAATGAGAAATCTAACAATCAAAAGAGAAAAAAGTTTTGTGGGTAGTCTTGCAAAAATGAAAGTTTATATAGAAGACCCCACTTCAAATGAGATATGCATAAACGATATATCCTGTCGTAAAATTGGCGATTTAAAAAACGGAGAAGAAAAAACCTTTCAAATTGATGAACAAGAGGCAAAGATATACGTAATTGCGGATAAGTTGAGTAAAAACTATTGCAATGAATTTTATCAACTTCCCGCAGGTCAAGAAGATGTTTTCCTTTCTGGAAAAAATAAATTCAACCCTGCCAATGGAAATGCATTTCGTTTTGATAACAACGAAAGCGAAGAAACTATTGCAAGCCGCAAGCGTGGCGCACGAAAAGGTTTATTAATTTTAATAGTAGCTCCTATTGTTGGTGCTGTCATCGGTTATTCGATTACTTCTAATCTTTTTTCAAATAAGACACCGGATCCGAAAGATTTTTCTTCAAATGGAATGACCATAACATTGACTGATGAGTTTGTAAAAACTGATGTTGAGAATTATACCGTTGCATACGATTCAAAAAATGTAGTTGTATTTGCATTGAAAGAAGCATTTACATTAGCAGAAGGTTTTCAAGATTATACTTTAGAACAATACGGTAATTTGGTATTACAAAATAATAACCTTTCTTCATCTAAAATAGGAGATAAGGAAGGGTTAATTGGGTTTGAATATGAATTCACAAATCCCGACACAAAGGATACATATAAATACTTTTCGTTTGTTTATAAATCAAACGATGCATTTTGGTTGGTACAGTTCGCTACCCTAACAGAAAATGTTGATGAGTACAGTTCTAAAATTATTAAATGGGCAAAAACTATTTCTTTTGAATAATTGATATCTTTTTCGGTGCAACTTGTCAACAATGCGAACCGATTTAGATATCGGTGCAGAAAAGTCCGAAACCACAACGGTTTCGGACTTTTTCTATGCAAATTTTCATAGTTGAATTTCATAGATATCCTACGCCCAAAACGGCTTTCGGGGAGGACTTGAACTAAATCTCAAATTAATATTAGTGGAAAAATTGTAGTTTTTATGATATAATTAATTTAATAAATGAGAATTTGACGAATAGGAGGTTTTTCTATGAAAAGTTTTGTTAGTTTAGCGATGATATTTCTATTATCTATTACCTATCGTGGATGCTCGGCTCCGCCGACAGATAAGGCTGAATTGCCTTCGTTTTCTTATGAAGAAGAACTTCTTGAATATGCAGAAGATTCTGCCAATGTAAAGCGTGATAACTTTGTTAACATTGAGGAGCTTGAAAGCGTAATCATCACAGACCTTGATGCGGTAGATCAAGCAATCAAAGAATACACGCTTGACAACGTCAGTCCTTATTATCGAGTTTTCTTTGACCCAGATACTAATGTGTGGAAGGTTGTATTTAACTATTATGATGAGGATCTCGCCAAGCAAGCTGTTTACATGAATGAAATGGGGAAAACTTTATTGATCGTATATATAGAATAAATTCCAATTTATTGAATTATCTCTTGCAGATATCTAAATCGGTGCTACGAGCCAAAACGAAAGACACCCAAGAGGGTGTCTTTTGCATTTTGTATGTGGAGACGTAATCTGTCTTTCTCGGAGAAAAGTGCGGATACTTGCCAAGAGGAAAAATATTTTCGGATTGTAAAGTGCCAGGTTTCATGTTATAATCGTTACGTTTATAGGTGAGCTTTACACATATTTTATGTGATAGTAAAACTCTTTTCATAAATTCTTACTTTGGGAATAAATGAGGCTCACTGTTTATTGATACTGTGAAAACGAGGAGGCGCAAGCTTTGTCTAAAGATATTTTTATTTCTTACAGAAACGACGGTTGCAGCAATCAGTTTGCCCACAGATTGGCAGACGATCTTATGGGTATGGGATACAGCGTTTATTTTAATCCGAATGAGCAGCACAGCGACTGTTTTCCCGAACGTTTAAAAAATGCCGTATGCGACTGCAAGGATTTCCTTCTTGTTCTTTCTCCCGGCTCTATCGAACGTCTGCAACGAGGCGACGACGTTGACTGGGTTCGCGAGGAACTGCTTACCGCAAAGAATAACGGGAAAAATATAATTCCCGTTTTGGTAGATGGCGCGACGATGCCTGCACGCCCCGAAGATATGCCCGAAAGCTTGAGATTTCTGCCTTACGTGGATGCGATCACTCTGCCTGACGAATATAAAAATTCTCCGTTTACATCATTGCTGGTCGGTCTTAATTCCAAACGGGATGGGCAGGATAGATATAAGGATGCTTTTAACAGTAATCCGGATTATCCGGTAAATGAGATATTTAAAGAATTAAGCGACGAGGCAAAAGCGGGCAGTGTGGAGTCTATGTACGAGCTTGCGATGATGCACTATTACGGGGTGACCTCTGCCGAAGGGCAGTCAGCTTGGGATTATGAGCAGGCTGTTTATTGGCTTCGCCGGGTATCGGAGGCAGACCATCCTCTCTGTCACGAGGCGGAGAACATTCTTGCCCGTATGTACTATAACGGTACTGTTCCGGCAGAGCCTCAGTCATATGAAAAATCAATGGAATATATAGAACGCGCCGCTCCATACAGTGAATATGCCAAGGGTCAGAAAGCATATCACTTGAGAGAGGGAATAGGATGTGAATTTGATTTCCGTAAGTATCTGGATTTTCTCAAAGAGGGATTTGATAAGGGCGATAATATGAGAGCGATCGGTCTTGCAAATTTCTATATTAAGTACGGAAAGTACGATGAGGCTATGGCAGTTTATGATTCTATAGAGAATTTGACACCCGATATAAATTATCAGATAGGTATGCTTTACCGCAACGGCGTGCTTTCCGACCCTCCCAAGCCTGACTTTATGCAAGCGGCATATTATTTACGGAATGCGGCTGACGGTAATCATATTATGGCTGCTTACGAATACGGTATGCTTTGCTTCCGTCCTACGGGAAGATTTCGTAAGGATTTCCGCAGTGCAGAAAAATATTTAAAAATAGCGGCAGACGGAGGGCTTGCCAATGCGCAGTATGTGCTTGGCTTTATGTACGCATCCGGGCACGTTACCAGAGATTTGGCAAAGGCAGTGGAATATTATGAAAAAGCAAGAGCACAGGGCCATTCCTTTTCCGCAATGGAACTTGCTTCATTGTATCAGCAGCCTGAGGTTCAGAACTATCAACGTGCATACGAATGCGCTCTAATGGCGGCAGAGCACAGTATAGCAGAAGGAGAATTTCTTTTGGCAAACCTGCTCTTTTTAGGGCGTGGCTGCGAGCCCAATATTAATAAGGCCTATGACTTTTACTGCCGCGCATATAATCACGGAATTCACTATGCGTCGGTAATGATGGCACGCGTCGAAAAGCTCAAAAAAGGAAAAAACTAAAGATCGTGACATAGTCGACAGGTTCGCGGGAGAAAAGGAATGCTGGTAGAACAGTTTGTTATGGCATATAGCGTGGAACAGGATCGGCTGAGGGCAATTTTACCCTCCGGTTTTGATTCTCTCCGTCCTGTGCTCCGTATTAATGCAGAGATACAGGATAAAGATATGGGATACCTTGAATTTAATACTGCCGTAGAAAAAGACGGAAACAGAGGATGGCTCAACATTGCTTATTGGAATGATGTTTCTTTTGAAAGAACGGGAAAAACGGTGGCGTTCAAAACGAGCTTTCTTGAAATATCTTTTACTACTGTCGGTATTGAGGGTTCCTGCCCTGCAGAAAAGGACAATGACGGATGTTATTTTATCAAAGATACCGAAATAATAAGAAAGCCCGAATGTATAGCTTCAAATAAAGAGTTTTGTGATTGTGAATTTAAATGGACTTTTTCCGAGAATGACGCTTATGGGAAGAGCATCGGAAAGACAATACCTGCAATTCCTACGGAGATAATTAAAATTTATCCTAAAGAAATCTTTACTGTTGAAAATGCCGCAAAGATCCTATGTCGGCAGGTCTTGGGAGCGTATCTCGTTATATTTGACAGAGAATGAAAGAACATTGATTTTAGGGCAAAGTAAATATACGAATATTATCGGGAGCAGCTTTATGCTGCTCCCGATCTAGTGAATATTAAGAATATATGAATTTTTAAAAATCTCATTGACACGTCTTGTCTAATGTGGTAGACTAATTATACAGTCTACAGCAGTAGACAAGATTGCGGAGGGTGGAAAAATGAATATTCCGAAAATACATGAAGGTGAGTACCGTTTCTGTTTGATCATGTGGGAACATGAGCCGATCACGGCGGTAGAACTTGCCAAGCTGTGCGATAAAGAGCTAGGGTGGAAGCGTACTACAACGTATACTGTTATTAAACGTCTCGGAGAACGCGGTGTATTGAAAAATGAAAACGGAAGTATCAGCTCTCTTGTTTCAAAGGATGATGCTCAGTCGTATGAGATAGATGAGCTTCTCGAAAAAAAGTTTGAGGGCTCGCTTCCTGCTTTTCTTTCCGCGTTTACAAAACGTCAGGATGTGTCTGCAGAGGAGCTGGATGAGCTGCAGCGAATGATAGATCGAGCTAGAAAAGGAGGGGACAAATGACAGATCTTTTTCTGAATATAGTAGATATGAGCATAACGGCAAGTATTACGGTGCTTGTTGTTTTGACAGTTCGCATTTTCTTGAAGAGATCGCCAAAATGGATCAATATCCTGCTATGGATGATGGTGGCGATACGTCTCGTTTTTCCTTTCTCTTTAGAGAGTTCATTCAGTTTGATGCCTCAGACAGATTGGATATCGGAAGGTGTTGAGGGGGATAGCGTTTTTCTGATAAATACGGATACAGATATCATTCCCGTGGGTGAACAGTCTGCGTTTGGTGAGAACGTTACCGTTACCCATTCTCCGTCGGAACCTAAAATTGAAATACAAAAAAGTATCAGTACAACATACATTTTGTCATTGATCTGGTTGGGCGGAATGATACTATTGCTTTTACATGCGTTGATATCCTCATTACGGTTAAAGATCACCGTGGGAGAGGCTGTCCGTGTCCGCAATAATATTTTTGAAAGTTCAGCGGTGGATTCTCCGTTTGTTTTGGGCTTGATACGTCCGCATATATATGTGCCGCGCGGTATGAACGAAGAAAGCCTTTCATACGTGATAGCTCACGAGGAGGCGCATATACTACGAAAGGACTATCTGTGGAAACCCATAGGATTTCTTTTGCTTTGCATACATTGGTTCAATCCTTTAATGTGGATAGCATACGTTTCTCTTTGCAGGGATATAGAAATGGCTTGTGATGAACGTGTTGTGAAAGAATACGATGAGATACAGCGCGCAGATTATTCCGAGGCTCTTCTCAGATTCAGCGTAAGGCGTACCATGATATCCGCCTGCCCTCTGGCTTTCGGAGAGGTCTGTGTGAAGGAAAGGATAAAAACAGTGTTGAATTATAAAAAGCCTGCATTTTGGGTAATAATTTTGGCTCTTTTGATTTGCATCGGAACAGCGGCTTGCTTTCTTACCGATCCTGTGGATGAGACGGAAGGCGAAAATTTGGAGGACGGTTACTATCTTCTTATTGGAGCTGAGGGAGTTGAGTCCATCGAGATATACACAGTCAATTCAAGCGGAGGAGTTGTAAATGCAGACGGCTCAGCTTTTCGTAAGGGCCAAAAAGTAGCCCTTGATCCTTTGTTGGGAATAAAGGATCTGAGAGGAGCTACTCTTGTAGCTTACGGAGCTGACGGAAAGATACTCTATACCTTTTCCGTTCCCAAAGATGCAAGTGACGGGGAAGTTATAAATATTACATTGAGTGACGGCTGGCTGATAGTCCCGTCAGATTTTGAAGACAACTATTCAGTTGAAAAATTGCTGCTTACCAACATTTCTGAAGAAAAACTCAGCTATGAAGAATTGGAAAGTCATCAGAAGGAAATATGGGCATATCGCGAAACGGCTGTAAAGGATACTGTTGACGAAGGTCTGCGAAAATGGGGAGAAAGGATCGCAGCCGTAGGTGTCAACGAAAAGATGAATTGTGTTGACGTATATGTATATGACTTCAATGGTGAGGATATCAGAAGATTTGAAGGGGCACTGGGGCATCTTTCATACGTTCTTATACAAAAAGACGAAATAATTGAAATGGTCCCGGATAAAGAAAAGAAACTGAGCTTAGAAGACGTTATTGCGCTTTCGGAAAAGGGTCTTGATATTACTTGGGAGGATCTTGCGGGATTTTCTTGTACCGAAGTGGGTTCGGGGCTCTATATATGTAAATATGAAATAAATGAAACATTCTATTTGCTTGTGGGTGGTGGCGCTCCTATAGGAAAACCAATGTACGTTTTTCTTTGCATCGAGGATTCCGACGTTTGCGCTGACCTTACAAAAGATGATATACCGGCATTTATACAGGACTATTCATACTTTGAACAATATTCTGTTTCCGATCTTTTTGCGGAAATAGAATCCTCTCCGTCTCACTCTTCAAACCCGAAGGACTATATCGACGCACATCCCGATGAGTACGCCAAGCTTGTTGCGATGTGGCATGAGACTCTGGTGTTTATCTTTGGCGAATTCCTTGAGGGCGGTCAAAGTGGTCTGCACGGACATGTTATGTGCGCAGTGATGCTTGATCTGCTGAATGAAAAAGAGATCATCAAATTTGACGCTGTAACGGGGCAGGAATACTTTGATTATTGGATCTCGGCTGCCCGTTCTATGGCAAAGCAACATGATGCCGAATGGCTTGAAAAAAACGTTCCCGCTATTGCATTGGTATTGAAAATGGCAGGTAAAGAAAGTATTCCCGCACAGCCTATTACCGCTGCAGAGATAAATAGAGATAAAGCGGAACAGATCAATGCACACAGATATGTTCACGATGAAAATGAATACACAAGATATATCTTAATAAATACGAACGAAAAGATATATAACGTACGGTTCACATCTATGGACCTGACAGAAGCGGGTATGCAGATCGCAGATGAGCTTTTTACGCTTTCTGAATTAAGCTCGGAGAAGCCTCTCTTGGTGGGCGTAGTGTTTTACGGAGATATGACGAGCTACGGACTTCTGTTTACCGATACAGACGGAAATGATTATAAATATATAGTATATGAGAGCGGAAAGGACGGCTCCGTAGTCGTTCAGGCAGATTAAAAATAATAAAAACCTCGGAATTTATCCGAGGTTTTTACATTTTGATTTTCATTTGAAATATGTCTGTTTGTCAGGGCAAGAGCAACTGTGACGGTGGCGGCTGATGCGATACGTTCGGAGAGGAGTGCAGAGCGTGCATTATTTGTTGAAAAGTTGAGACGAGTATGCTATAATTTTCTTGAAAAAGTACAGACACAGAATTTTTATAAAACAGATTGCTCGAAATTTTTACTTATTGCACAGTAAAGGATAAAAATATGACACAAGAACACTTCTTTCAAAATGCAAAATGGGTAGGAGATTCCAAACGTACCTCAAAGACCTTTTCGGTCTTGCGCGGACAATTTTATATAAATGCTGAAGACAGGGTGAAACTCAGTGTTTTGGGCTTGGGATTTTTCAAATGCTATATAAACGGATGCTGCATCAATCCGGATACTTTTTTACCCCTGTCCTCCGATTATGAAGGAAGCTGTGATCCTACGGGAGAGGTTTTATCGGGACACAGAATATACGTTCCTCAGTTTGATCTAAGCTCTTACGTAAAGGAAGGAGATAATGTTATAGATATATATTACGGGGGAGGATGGTATACGTATCCCCGTACTTTCGGCCTTCCCAAGGCTATTTATTCCATAGCTGTAGAGACAGCCGACGGTATTCGATATTACGGATCTGACGAAAGCTGCTTGGTAAAGAGCGGATACGTGGAAGATTACTGTTTTGTGAAGTACGAAAAACAAAACTATACTCTTTGCGACGAAGGATGGGAAAATGCCTCCGTTACTGAAAAACTTGATACGGATTATTGCTCTACGGACTGTCCCGCAGATAAACTTATTTGTGAACTTCCGTTTAAGGAAGTGGGCAGGAGTGAAAACGGCATCATATATGATTGCGGTAGAAATACTACGGGATATCCCGTATTGAAGCTTAATTCAGATAAAGGAGAAGAGATAAACATACGCTTTTCCGAAGAGATACTTTCCGACGGAACTCTCGATCCTACACACTCTCACAGTCAAAGATATACGGTAATATCGGACGGAAGTTGCCGAACAGTTCAGCCCGAATTTACCTGGTATTGCTTCAGATATTTTGAAGTTACGGGTAATGCAGTTCCTCAGACAGTAAAGGAGATACACGCCGATATTAAGCGCGCTTCGGCATTTGAAAGTGACAATGAGACGTTGAATTGGATGTATGATACGTTTGTACATACAATGTTATGCAATATGCATACGGGACATCCGTCAGATTGTCCGCATCTCGAACGCAGAGGGTATACGGGTGACGGTCAGCTTACTTGTCATGCCGTATTGTCTGCTCTTGATGCAAGAGCTTTTTATGAAAAATGGCTTCAGGATATTGCCGACAGTCAGGATGTATTGAGCGGTCACATTCAGTATACCGCACCATATGTGAGAAGCGGCGGGGGGCCGGGCGGCTGGGGATGCGCTATAGTAGAGGTGCCGTATCGGCTTTATAAACATTACGGAAATAGGGAAGTCTTATCAAAATATTACGGAAATATGCGCCGATATATCGATTACCTTGAGGCACATTCGGAATTTGGACTTGTTACAAGCGATAAAATGGGCGAATGGTGTCTCGGTGACTGGTGCGGCCCCAATATCCTTTATCCCGACAAGGACATCACCTCGCATAATCAGCAGGTTATAATTCCCGCTCCGTTTGTGAATACCTATTTTATGGTAAAGTCTCTTGAGACTATGAGAAAGATCGCATCTATAATTGACAGAGACGAAGATATAGCGGAATATGAAGAAAAAATCGTTTACCGTAAGAATGCTATCCGAGCTGCTTATTTCAATACCTTCGACGGTAATTTTGTAATGAATGTGCAGGGGGCGAATGCTTTCGCAGTAGATCTCGGGATCGGAGATGAACGTACATACCGTAATATGGTGAGGTATTACAGTAAGCTTGGCCATTTTGATACGGGTATTTTTGCTACCGATATTTTGATCCGTACGTTGTTTGAGAAAGGAGACGGAGAACTTGCGGTAGATCTTCTTGCCAATGACGGAATGCAGGGATTTGAGCACTGGAGAAAAAACGGTGCTACAACATTTCATGAATATTGGGACAGCAACAGAAGCCGTTCCCATTGCCACCCTATGTTCGGTGCTCCGGTTGCGTATTTATTTGAATATATTTTAGGCATTAAGCAGACCGAAGGATCCTCCGGATATTCGGAATTGACCATAAGTCCGCAGGCGATTTTGAAATTCAATAGTATGTCAGGAAATCTTGAAACCGTAAACGGTAAGATCTCGGTTGCCTATGAAAGGGCAGATGACGGTATCTGTTTTAAAATTGTTGTACCCGAAAGATGTAAAGCAAACTTCCGAGTCGCTTTGTTTGAATGTGAACTCACCGAAGGGGAAAATAATTTTTCTTTGCAGATTGAAAAACTGAAAAAATGAACGTGGAAACCAATGTAACTCCGGTTTCCGTATCCGAGCCTATTGTGATGCCGTTTTTTATTATCTCAAAACGATTGGCGGCATCACTTTGGCATTATGAAAATTTAAGGAGAAAAGAATGATATGAAACGAATACGAAAGAGCGAAGAACGGCAACTCCTATCTGAGGAAAGTGGAGATATACGAGTGTCTTACACCGTAACAAGCAGGACGTTTGTGTGCTAAACGTCGTCCCACTACAAATTTTACGGCAGAGATTTTAGGGGATGCCCTTAACAGAAGCCAAAGAAGGACGCCGCTGCTTATTTCGGCATATCGTCTTCGCTTGATGGATCTGACAAATGTTTATTTATATAGTCCTTTGGGGAGATGCCTACGGTCTTTTTGAACACTCCCGAAAAGTAAAGGGGGTCTGTGAAACCCGAAAGGAGAGCGACGTTTTTTACGGAGTCTATACCGTGATCAAAGAGGGAGACGGCGTATTTTATGCGCAGGGTACGCAGATATTCCGAAAAGCCCATACCCATTTGCTCTTTGAACAGATGGGAGAGATATTTCGGGTTATAGGAAAGCTCCTCGGATACGGAGCTTATGGAAAGCTCGGGGTCGTTAAAGCGCTCCTCTAATATTTCAACCAGCTTATGGATGAGCTTATCCCGCGGCGGGCACGATGGGGAGAGCCTTGAAAGAGTATAGAGCAATATGCTTTCCGCCACAAGGTCCACGTTCTGTTTATCCGCTCTCGCGAGGCTTTCCTTCCAAAGGGGAATGAGGCTGTCGGATCTCGAAAAGCTTCTGTTGTTTTTGTTTACGTTAAATCGGCGGAGGAGCTCGTCGGCGCGGCTTCCTTCAAACTGAAGATACATATATTCGCATCCGTCTTTTATTTGTGCATTCATTTCCTCGTCCTTGAACGAAAAAATGAGATTGCCCGCGGAAAAGTGTATTTTTGTTCCGTTAAAGAAGAAATCGCCCTCTCCCGCCGTTATAAGGCTCATTCTGTGAGACGGCAGGCGTATCTTTTCGGACATTACGCAAGGGTCTGTTTCCAGGACGAAGCAGGATACTGATAGAGCTTCCTTCTGCTCGTATATGACGAATTTGCATATATTACTGTTTTTCATTTTCCTTCCCCCTTTTTCTATACAGTTTATATGATTTTTCTGAAAAATCAAGTGGTAACAAACTTTTTTAAATAAATTTATAGAATTTTTCTATTGTTGCACGAGGCTTACGGCGCTATACTATAAGTACAAACATATGGGGAGGAATACTTATGGCTAATATAAAGGTAGGCATTTTCGGTGCGGGACGTGGAATGAATCTTGCAAAGGATATTTTGCTCAACGGCTGTGACGTGGTTGCTGTTTGCGATTTTAACGAAGTCCGTCTTAAAAATGCGGTAAAGGCTTACGGAGGGGAGATAGCTACCTACGACAGCTTCGACAAGTTTATCGAGCACGATATGGACGCGGTGGTGCTTGCAAACTATTTCCACGAGCATACCCCTTACGCTATTGAGTGTTTTAGACGCGGTATTCACGTTTTCTGTGAATGTATAAGCAACGGAACTATGGCGGAGGGCGTAGAGCTTATCCGTGAATTTGAAAAGAGCAAGAGTATATTTATGCTTGCGGAAAACTATCCCGCAATGAGCTTCAACCGCGAAATGAAGCGTGTTTGTGAGGGCGGTACCCTTGGAAAGATACTTTACGCCGAGGGAGAATACAACCACCCTATTTCTGCGAAAGATGCGGGATTCAGTAAAGGCTATGTGTATTTTGATAAGCATTGGCGCAGATTCAATCCCCGCTGTTATTATATAACCCATTCGTTGGGACCCATTATGAACGCTACGGGTGCGACTCCCAAGAGAGTCACGGCTTTTGCCGCATTTGCTCCCGTGGAGGAAACGGAGCCCTGCGTACGTTACGTAGGCGACCGTGCCGCAGTTATAACTACGCAGAATGACGACGGCTCCATCTTCCGCGTTTCCGCTTGCTCCGCTTTCGGTGCCCATCACAACTCATACCGTATTTGCGGTACAAAGGGTCAGATAGAGAATCTCCGCGGAATGGGCGAAAAGATAATGCTCAGATACAACGCTTGGGAGAAGCCTGAGGGAATGGAAGAGATAAACTGCTATGACCCCGTCATTGAAGATAAGGACGACGAGATAATTAAGAACAGCGGTCACGGCGGAGGAGACTACATTACCTTCCGCAATTTCGTGGACTGCATAAAGGCGGGCAAACAGCCCGATCATCCCTTCGACATATATTCTGCGGTGACGATGTCATCCGTGGCGATACTGGGACACCGCTCAGTTCTCAACGGAGGCATGCCTTACGATATTCCCGATTTCCGCAAGGAAGAGGACAGAAAGCTTTTTGAGAACGACAGACTCAGCCCCTTCTACGGAACAGACGGAAGGGAACCCAGCATTCCTTGCTGTTCGCATCCCGACTACAAGCCCACGGACGAGCAGATAAAGATGTATCTAAAACAGCTTGAATAAAATAGTACCCTTCGATTCCGAAGGGTACTATTTTATATCTTGAAAAAGACTGAAACAAAGGGTATAATGGAACAAGAGGATTGCTTGAAAGGAAAAAAAGGTATGAGAGAGATAAAAAAAGTCGAAGATTCTTTTACGGAGCAGCAGTATCTTATATGTCCCGCTCATATAAATCATTACGGCAGACTTTTCGGAGGAAATCTTTTAAAGTGGATAGATGAGCTTGCGGGTATAGTTGCCATAAGGCACAGCGGTTCTATCGTTACTACTGCGGCAATAGACAATTTGCAGTTTCAGGCTCCCGCTTATTCGGGAGATATGATAGTTCTTATAGGCAGGGTCACTTACGTCGGGCGTTCTTCTATGGAGATACGTGTTGACACCTACAGAGAGGCTCTTGACGGAGCTCGTGAGATGATAAACCGGGCTTATATAGATATGGTGGCTATAAACAATGAAGGTGAGCCTACCGAGGTCCCCGATATTCTTATCGAAACAGACGAGCAGAAGGCTGAATACGAGGCGGCGAAAAAGCGTAAGCAGATGCGTACACAACGCAGACGCGAAGGATTTTAAACTGTTGACAGAATGGAGACATAAGAGGGATATGAAGATATATCAACAATGGATGGCCTGCGGAAGAAAAGCCGGTACCGAAGAGTATTGTGCGCCCTTTCCCGCAGAGGTGCCGGGTAATGTGCAATATGACTATGCCCGTGCTATGGGATTTTCCGATTTTGCTTTTGGGACGGGCGTTAAGCTCTTTTCCGAGGTAGAGGATATGGAGTGGGAATACTTGTCCACTCTTGATGTTGAGAGGGAAGAGGGTGAAAAGCTCTTTCTTGTTGCCGAGGGAATAGATTATTCCTTCGATATTTCTCTTGACGGAGAGCTTTTATATTCGGGAGAGGGAATGTACAGTCGTGTAGAGCTTGAAGTAACAGACAAGGCGAAGAACGGTTCAAGCCTTAAGGTACATATACATCCCCACCCCAAGCGTGAGGATGCCGCAAATGGTACGAGGGATGAGGCGGACAGATGCTGTAAGCCTCCCGTTTGCTACGGATGGGACTGGAACCCACGACTTCTGATATCGGGCATATGGGAGCCTTTCTATCTTGAAAAGAGAAGAGAGGGACATATAAATTCCTGCGAGCTTTTCTACAAGCTTAGTGCCGACAGAAGCGAAGCGGAGATACACTTTGAGACCGAGTGCGATGCTGAGGTAACATACAGTATTTACGACCCTGACGGAGAGCTTATATACAAAGGAAA
>SVSF01000040.1 GCA_015064425.1 Oscillospiraceae bacterium
AAAAATATTTCTAAATCCACATTCCTTGAGCAGTGAGATCGCCTCGGGGAATGCTATTGCCGCATTGCGGGTAACGTGAGCATCGGAACCGAGAGTTACAAGGTAACCGCCAAGCTCTCTGTATTTTTCAAGTATCCATTTTTCGGGAATTATCAAGCCGTATTTTTTTGCAATGCCCGAGGTATTGACCTCAAGTGCCACGGAATGTTTTACAGCCGTCTTAAGTACACGGCATATCTCCTCTTCGTAATCCCTTGTATCCATACCAAAGCCAAACAATCCGTTAATATAGCGTAAAGGGCAGCTTATATGGGCAAGTACGTCACAGGGTACCTCCTCCATCATATCGCATAGATCGTTGAAATAAGCTCTTAACAGTCCGTCCACATCATCACGGGATACGTGAGTAAAGTCTATCTCGTCGTAGGGTATAGAGTATTCATCCTTGTACCTTGCGGCGTGCATAGAGCCGATAACAAAGTCAAAGCCGTAGTTTTCAAGTATCTCACGGGCTCTTTCCCTTCCCCAAAATATTTCTCCCAGTTCTATACCTTTGAGTATCTTTATCCTGCCTTTAAAATTCTCTGCTTCCCTTTTCGCTTCATAGAAGGAATTTTTTATATTCTCCGCAATATTCCTCTCAATAAAGGCCTGTAAGTCGCAATGATCACTTACCGCCATAGCAAAAATGCCCTTTTCTATCTCTGCTTCCGCCATTTCGGCAACTGGGCATGTGCTGTCGTGGGAATTTTGAGAGTGAGTGTGCATATCGCATAAACAGCCCTCGTTAAGCAAAGGCTTTATGACACCCGTTGTTTCAACGATATCGGGATCAAATCTTTCACATACCTCATCAAAGCTTTCATAATCGTTTATAAGCCATACACCAAGTTTTGCGACTTCATTTACCTTTACGCAGATATCCTCATCTGCGTAAGGCACCTTCGCCCAGGAGGTGAGATCAGAATGGTATGGCATCCATACCGTGAGTCTGTCTCTGTATGCGGAAAGGCGCAACAGTACCGCCTCGTCAACGGCACCGTCATAATGAAGTTCAGCCGTAGGGAAAGCTTCCGCATATCGAGTTATCATCTCTTCTTTCGCAGAGGTAAGCGCTACCGTAGTCTCATATCGCTTCAATATGTCCCACAAGATCTCTCTTGCATCCTCGGGAAATCGCTCCACCTTATTGTCTATCTTTACCTTTACACCATTCTCCTTTGCCATAGAGAGCACCTCTTCAAACAATGGAAGCTTCTCTCCTTTAAATTTATGGGAACGGTATATTCCGTAGTCATACTCCGAGGCATCTTCATAACTTATGTCGCAAATGCTTATCTTCTCTTCTATTTTCGCGCCGTCCGCCTTTCTTGCAGTGCGGTTTATAAAAGAGTCGTGGAGTACCACGATCTTTCTGTCCAGTGTGTAGTTGGGGTCAAGTTCTATATACGGGTATCCTTGAACGATAGCGGCATAAAATGCCTTATAAGTGTTTTCGGGATATTCCGAAGCGACCCCTCTGTGTGCCTGCAATAAGGGGTATTTATTCATATATCTTACCTTCCAAAAGCCTGTAATCGGGTATTGCCCCTTCTTTTGTTACTACAAACTCACTGATATCCGTAGCTATCTGACTTGCTCTTTCAATACTTTCACCCGAAAGATAGGAACTTATCCAAGCCGCAAGATAGCTGTCACCTGCTCCTACCGTAGAAACTACCTTAACGTCTCTTGAAGGTTGGATAAAACTCTTTTTATCCTTTGCAGAATATATGAAAGAACCTTTTGCTCCGAGAGTAAGTATGAGATATTTCACCTGAGTATACTTCTCGCATACAGAACGGCAAATGTCTTCATATGAATCAGAATAGGAACTGTAAAGACCCATTTCTCTGAGAGTGGGTTCTTCATCCTCACTTATTTTTAACAAAGTAGCGTTCTCAAGACAGAAAGCTGCCGAATCCGCATCGTAACAATTCTTCCTGAGATTGATATCGCAGACTATCTCTCCAAAGTGTCCTTCTTTGCAGATACGTCTTACGGTAGCGCGTGATACGGGACTTCTCTGGATGAGGGTTCCGAAATAAAGAGCGTCGTAGCCGCTTTCGTTTATTGCTGAAATATCGCCTTCACTTAAGGGAATATTGTCATATGCCGTATCGCTGTGTACGTAAAAGTCCGGTTTCCCTTTTTCGTCAAGAGTAACCGTGCACTGACCCGTAGATTTCTCGGTAATCTTTATATAGTCGCTCCCAACTCCCATATCTTTTATGATTTCTATAGCCCTATCTCCGTAGCTATCCTTTCCGACTGCGGAAAAGATATATCCTTCCATACCGCATCTTACGCAGTGTGCGGTAAAGTTAAGGGGCGCTCCTCCGATAAAACTCCCGTTTTCGTATACGTCCCAGATAATTTCTCCCAAAGCAAGTATTTTCGGTCTCATATTTTACTCCTAATCTTATGGATTTGACATACGTTATTAAGAATATAATAATACATTTTTCCAAAATAAACAATAGATTTCCCATAAGAAAGTCTGTTATTTTTTCCAATTCAAAAGAATTACCGCGGAATGTCCCTATACATTTCAGTATGGACTGTACCGCGGTATAAAATATTAATTTGTTTTTGTATCGTACGACCTAAAGAATCCCAATACCGTCTTTTGATAAAGCTCGGTATCTTCAAGATAGCTGAGTCCGTGGCTTGCCCCCGGAACCACAAGAAGCTCTTTAGGCGCTTTGCACGCCGTATAATTTTCGAATGTCATCTCAATAGGCACAAATTTATCGTTTGTTCCGTGTATAAATAAAACGGGAACAGTATTGAGAGAAAGAGCATCTACCGTTGTACAATCTTCCCCGTCATATTTTGCCTTTGCCTTGGTTATTGCATTGGCGATCGGATAGACAAGCTTTTCGCTCAGATGAAGATTGGAGCTTGCCACATACGACCATATAGCACGAGGAGAGGTAAAGCCGCAGTCTGCAATTATTCCGTGTACCGATGCAGGAAGCACAAAGCCTGACGCCATAAGTACCGTAGTAGCACCCATGGAAACTCCCAACAGATATATGGGAATATCTTTTCCGCATCTGCCTATCACATAATTTATCCACTCAAGGCAATCGAATCTTTCAAAAACTCCAAAGCCTATATACTCTCCGTCACTTTCGTTGTGACTTCTCTGACTGGCAAGAAGAACACTGCATCCGTTTTCGTGCAGAAATTCAACAGAAGACCCGTAATCCACGTGCCAGGAAGACCGCCAGCCATGCATTGCTATAACTATGCGTTTCGGAGCCTCAGCCGGATACCATTCACCCATAAGATTGAGACCGTCAAAACTCTTTATGGAAACCTTTTCCGTAGGAATATTTTTCGCCTTCTCGCTATATTCCCTGACTATTTCAGCTTTGGGATCCTTTGTAAGGCCTCCACTTATCGCCTCACCTACTTTTTTTGGCATTTTGGGAAGATCACGGTCTACTGCAAGATTCGAAAGCGCTTTGCTTACCGCAACGGTCATCAGCGCTGCCGCAGCAGCAGTTACTCCAGCTATTGCCATAACAGTTTTTGTTTCTTTTTTCATTTTGCATCTTCCTTTCCATAACAATCATATCTTACGGAAAAAAACGGAATATTATTCCTTTGTTAAAATTCTGTCAATTTTATTCCCCAAAATCAAAATAAAGTCCCATACTGTTCATAAGTTTTTCTTGTTCATCTATCTTTTCATCGCTGATATATATGAGGTCCGCCGTTCGCTTTTTAAAGATGGCTCTGTCCGTAAAGAGTTTCTCAAAAACTCTGTATACCCAAACAAAAGGAAGTAAAACAGGCAGCTTTTTCAATATTCTGTACTTTCCCGAAAGAGTCTTTGCCGATGGAAAAAGCACTCGGAAGAAAAGCTTCAGTTTTACATTTCCCCGTTTTTCATCCGACTTTTTATGCAGGATCTCATTAGAAAGTACAACAGATTCTCTCTTTCCCCAGCTTCCGCTGCCGAAAATATACGAGCTTATAAACTCGCTCATCTCATCGCTTTCGGCATCGTAAAACCAATATTCAATAAGCCTTGAAATATTATCGTAAAATTCTGAAAGGCCCAATGAGTTTATCTCATTTTTAATATAGTTCTCATCAATATCCTCATACGCTTTTCTGTATACGTACAGATCAAGCACGTGGCGAAGGCCTATACCTCCTCCTCTGTAATGTTTTGCAAAATGCACGAACAGAAATATAAAGCTGTCTCCATGAGTCTTTTTGTATCTATGTCCCTCTGAAGAAACCGCATTTTTCCATGGATCTTTGAAATAGCGATAAAGATCCTTCGTATAGTCCGGCATAAGCATATGGTGAAGTTCAAGATGAAGATCCTTTGAATCCCATGTGTTTACCCCGCCCCACTCGTTTTTCTTTTTAAATCCCAGAGAAGCTATTGATACCTCCGCTTTATTGATCTGCTCGCTACGTACCAATATGTCGGCATCTCCCATAGGACGCATCTCAGGTTTAGGATAGAGAAGCTTCAGCTCACAGCCTTTTATGGGAATATAATCTATTCCGTCCCGATCAAACGCCGCATATATTCTGCCAATCTCTTTCAACTGTCCTTCACTTATTATGCTGTTCTTGCAATAGTTCAAGAACATCTCCTTCATAGAAGCGTCATCTTTAGATATTCCGCAGAGCAAGGCACCCTCGTATACAATAGGCACTATATGATGTTTTTTTACCAGCGGCAGAGCTTCAGAAAGTGAAAAGCCTTCCGGTAAGCTATATGTTCTGCCGTCTACCGCGGCTTTTATAAGAACGATTATTCCTCTTTCAGTACAGTTCAAGCTCTTCACCTCCTATGATTTACGGCAATTATATCACAGAAAATAGTTTTTTTCAACGTATGGCAAATATAAGTACTTTTTAAAATATACATTTGCAGTTTTTAAATAAAATAAGTTCCGCCATATAAGAGAACCTGTCTCTGCAAAGTGTTTTCTTATTTGTCCGCGTTAACCACATGGGAAGATCCTCATAAAATAGTCATAGGGGAGTATCCCCGGAAGGAGTGCATGAAAATGAACAGAATACGACGAATAAACACCGATGCCCTAAGCTATGGAAGCAATACAGGTGTTTATGTCAATGGAAACGGCAGTAACTGTTGTGCAAAAAAATTTGATTGCGACGGAATGGCACTTGCCGCATCCTACGTTAAAAGTCAAGAATTTGAAAATCTTTATGGTCAAGAGGAAGCATTACGTCACGGAACCCTGTTTAGAGATCTCGATAAACCTTTTATGCAAGGCGGGAGGTCGGTCAGATGAATAACGGACAGAACAACACACGTAACAGAAATGCTCTGCTTGAGGATATAGGCGAAATAAGCTTCGTTCTCGATGACTTGAGACTATATCTTGATACCCACGACAACTGCTCCGCCGCAGGCGAAATGTTTTACACATTAAGCGGTGCAAGAAAGAAGCTCATAGAGGAATACACGGAAAGCTACGGTCCGTTGGAAGCCTATGCTCCCTACGACGGAGAATGGTTATGGAACAATACGAAAATGCCCTGGGAAGGTGAGTGCTGAGTATGTGGGAATACGAAAAAAGATTACAATTTCCCGTAAATATAAAAAATACGGATGCAAGAGCCGCTAAAATAATTATGAGTCAGTATGGCGGCCCCGACGGAGAGATAGGAGCATCCTTACGCTATCTTTCCCAAAAATATGCTATGCCGGACAGAAAGGTAGCCGGTCTCCTTAATGACATCGGAACGGAAGAACTTGCCCATCTTGAGATAGTAGGTACCATAGTCCATCAGCTGACAAGAAATCTCACACCCGAGCAGGCTGCGGCTCAAGGCTTCGATGCTTACTATGTAGACCATACCTTGGGTGTTTATCCGCAATCTGCGGGAGGGGTTCCCTTCACCGCACTTGCCCTTCAGTCGAAAGGAGATCCCATAACCGATCTTACGGAGGATATGGGTGCCGAGCAAAAAGCACGAACCACTTATGACAATATTCTTCAACTCATTGATGACCCCGATGTAAGAGAGCCTATCAAATTTTTGAGAGAAAGAGAGATCGTCCATTTTCAAAGATTCGGTGAGGCTTTGGGCATTATTCAAGATCGGCTCAACTTCAAAAATTTCTATGCTTTTAATCCCGCAACTCCGTACGGTAGAAAATAAAGTCAGCTATAAAATACTGATACGCTTACACGTGTCAGTATTTTTTCTTGACAAAGTATCACACATATGATACCATTAGCGATAATAATTCAAAAAAACGCTGAATTTGAGTTCAAACAGAGAATTGTATTTATTTAAAAATACGATAAACATGAAGGAAGGTATGAAAATGAAAAAAATCATTTGTGTGTTGTTGAGTCTCGTTGTGTTGCTCTCCTTTCTTGTTGCCTGTGACAACGGTAAAACCGAAGAAAATGAAACATCCGGTTCTGAAATTACAAAAGGCGAAACCGAAAAAGAAGAAGGGACCGAATCGGAGGAAGAAAAAATGACTGAATCAGAGACCGAAAAAGAAGATCTGCCCAAGATCACAAAAATAGCCTGTGTAGGTGACAGTATCACATACGGTATCGGCTCGACCAATATGAGCAAAACAAACTATCCCTCAATTTTGAAAAGCCTTTTGGGTGAAAATTATGATGTAAAAGAATTCGGATTTTCCGGTTCCACCATGCAGATAAATACGCATTTGCCTGAATCGAACTCACCTTACATAGGTTCCGAAAAACATAAAAATGCGGTAGCCTATGAACCCGATATCGTTATTATAATGCTCGGTACAAATGACGCTTTGTCTAACAGGCTCAGGACCGAAAAACACAAAGAATCGTATGCGGCTGATGCAAAAACTCTCATACAGAGCTTTAAAGACAATAATACGGCAGTAAAGATCGTTTTTATGACATCTCCCGATATTTGGGGATATGACAACAGTATAAGAAACAGCATCAGCCAAACTCTCGTTCCATTACAGAGACAATTTGCCGAAGATAACGGATATCCTCTTATCGATATCTTCTCAGCTACCGAAAAGAAGAATGAATTTTCCCACGACGGAGTACATCTCAACGATAAGGGATATAAAGCAATTGCCGAAAAAGTTTTCGAACAATTAAAAGAACAAAATATAATTTAAGAGAAAGAAGCAAAACGGAATCACGTTTTGCTTCTTTTGTTCTGTTTTAAATCAATATACAGTCGTCTCTTCCGTTTCTGCGTCAATAAGTGAATAGCACCGCAAAGATTATCTGTAAATTTACACAGTTACCGTGGATTTTTTTTATATTTTATGTTATACTGATTTTTAAAGTAATTTCAGTAATTTGAAATAAGGTGGAAAAAATGGTATATACTGTAAGAAACGAATACGTTTCGGCGGATATCGATAGCATCGGTGCTGAGATAATATCCATAAAATCAAAGGGTAAGGAATATTTATGCCGGAACAGACGTGAAGGACGAAGTGTCAATGTTTTCCCATTCTGCGGCAGTCCCTTCAGAGGCAAATTCCTTTACGAAGGGGAGTTTTTTCCTTGCGAGACTGACGGTTTTATAAAAAGATGCGCATTTAATCTCATTGAACAGACCAAAGAACGGTTGATTTTATGTTTTTCCTCCACAAGTGAGACGAAAAAGATATATCCATTTGATTTTGAAATAAGCATCACATATACACTGGAAGAAAATACTCTCCATACAGCGTATAGGCTTATAAATAGATCGGAAAAGACTATGATATTCGGAATCGGAGCAAAACTGTATTTCGAAGTTAAAGACGAAAATGAACCTCCTCTCGTTGCATTCAGTAAGCCTGTTCCCGCGGAATGCCTATTTTTAAATCGCGAAGGCTTTGCCACCCACAAGACTGAAAATTGTGCCCTAAGCGAAGGAACTTCATTGAGTATAAAAGATACCGATGACTGTATTATACGTTCCAAGCACCGTAAGATAAACATTAGTCACGGAGCTGAAGATAACGTCGTCATTTATTCCAACGACCTGCCCTATCTCGGGATAAGAAAAGTACATACCGAGTCAGAATATGCACTCGGACTTTCTCTCTGCACATCTCTCCCGTCAGTTGACGGAAGCGTTGACAATATAAGAGAAAAAAAAGATATGCGTAAATTAACCCCCGGAGATAAATACGAGATAGCTTATTCCGTGGAATTTAAGTAAAAAAGGAGATACTGTATGGCAGAGCAAAAAAAGATACCGAAACGTTCCGAAGTAAGAAAAGAAGATACCTGGGCTCTTGAGGATCTGTTTGCCACAGATGAGCTTTGGTTCGAAGAAATAAGGGCTTGCGAAAAATACGTTGATATTATAAGATCCTATAAGGGAAAACTGAAGGAAGATGCAAATATGCTCCTTGAGTATTTCAGAATGGATACAGAGCTTTCACTAAAGCTCAGCGCTTTAGGCAACTATTGCTACAGAAAAGCCGATGAGGATATGGCTAACGGATTCTATAAGGATATGTGCGGAAAATACTCCGAATTATGTACAAAGCTTTCCGCCGCTTCTTCATTCGATACTGTAGAAATACTCGATATAGATGACATTACCCTTGAAATGTTTTTTGACAAAGAGCCTGCTCTTAAAGAATACAGCAGAAATCTCTACCTTATAAGACGAAGCAAAGACCACGTTCTTTCCGAAAAAGAAGAAGCTCTTTTGTCAGAGGTCGGTCAGATATCCGGTGCGGGAAGCGATATATCCGCTACTCTTCGTAATGCAGATATGAAATTTAGGGATGCGACAGATAAAGACGGAAATTCATATCCGTTGAGTAATGCAAGCTTCAGTGCACTTATAAAATCCGAAGACAGAGTTCTTCGTAAAAGCGCCTTTGAAAATATGTACGCAGGATATTCCTCTCTGGGAAATACTCTTGCATCATGTTTTGATGCTCAGGCGAAAAAGCTCAAATTCTATTCAAAGATCCGAAACCATGCGAGCACCATAGATGCAGCTCTGTTCTATACGGAGGTACCCGTTTCCGTATATCATAATCTTATAAAAACTGTAAATGACAAGCTTCCTTATATGTACAAATACATCGAACTCAGAAAAAAGCTTCTGGGTCTCGATGAGCTTCATATGTACGATCTTTATACGCCAATTGTTTCCGGTGTGGACAAAAGCATAAGCTACGAAGAGGCAAAGGAGACCGTAGTAAAGGCTCTTGCTCCTTTGGGAGAAGAGTATATTGCGTATCTTAAAAAGGGCTTTAACGAACGTTGGATAGACATTTACGAAAACGAGGGTAAGAGAAGCGGTGCTTACTCCGCAGGAGCAAGCCCTCATCCCTACGTACTCCTCAATTACGGCAATACTCTGAACGATCAGTTCACCCTTGCTCACGAAATGGGACATGCCCTTCACTCCTATTATTCACGTAAGATACAGCCTCCCCAGACTGCATCCTACGTCATATTCGTGGCTGAAGTTGCCTCTACGTGTAACGAGATATTGCTTATGAAATATCTTCTTGCGCACACAGAGGACAAGCAAGAAAAAATATATCTTATCAACTATTTCCTTGAACAGTTCAAAAGCACGGTATACCGTCAGACGATGTTTGCGGAATTCGAGCTTGAAATAAATCGTTTCGCAGAAGAAGGAAACACACTTACTAAGGAAGCACTCAACAAAAAATATTATGCACTCGTCAAGAAATATCACGGAGACGGCATAACTGTAGATGATGAAATAAAGTGGGAGTGGTCAAGGATACCTCACTTCTATATGAACTACTACGTATTCCAATATGCTACGGGCTTTTCCGCTGCAGCAGCTCTTGCCGAAAAAATTCTTGAAGAAGGCGAGCCTGCTGTAAAGAGATATTTAAGTTTTCTGTCCTCAGGCGGCTCTAAAGACCCCATATCCCTGCTTCGTGATGCTGGTGTGGATATGTCAAGCTCCGAGCCTATAGAAAAGGCTCTGGATCTCTTCTCTGATCTTATAGATGAAGCAGATGCTCTTACAGAATAGTTTAAAGAAAGGTGAGTAAAATGGGGCTCGGATTTGCTTTCTTTTTTAACAGTATGCTTTTCGGAATAGGCCTGTCTATGGATGCTTTTTCCGTTTCCCTTGCCAACGGTCTGAATGAGCCTTGTATGAAAAAAAGCAAGACCCTCTCCATATCGGGAACCTTTGCCTTCTTTCAGTTTATTATGCCTCTGATCGGATGGATATGCGTTCATACCATAGTACAGTTTTTCAGTGGTTTTGAAAAGCTTATTCCATGGATAGCCTTGGGACTTTTAGGATTCATCGGTGGAAAAATGCTCCTCGACGGAATAAAAAACAACAGTGAAAGTTGTGAGAGCGGTCTTGGATTCGGAGCACTGATGCTTCAGGGGCTTGCCACCTCAATCGATGCTCTGTCAGTAGGCTTTACCATCGCTCACTATAATTTTTTTGAAGCCTTTGCCGAATGTCTTATAATTGCCGCAGTTACCTTCTCACTTTGTCTGCTCGGTCTCAGTATAGGAAAAAGAGCAGGAACGAAGCTTTCGGGTAAAGCAGGAATACTCGGGGGAACGATACTGATATTTATAGGACTTGAAATATTTTTAACAAGCTTTTTCTAGCAAAAACAAAGAGGACGCTTTTTAAGTGTCCTCCTTGTTTTTTATTTTCGGTATAAACTTCTGTGCAAACACACCTTTGTTCCGCCCTATGATGTAATAATATCCTATGACGGAAAATACAACTGCACCCACGCAATTAACTATAAGATCTTTCATAGTATCGATAAGTCCTATATCAAGGTGTCCGTTTATTACGTATTCTCCGCCATCCGTAAGCCGTAAAACCGTAGTCTCTATACCGTTTATACGAACCGTATCGTTAAGTCCGCTTGGGTTAAGAGCAACAGATGATATATCGTAAATAAATCTGTCCTTTTGCATATCGGAGCTGAACAGCATATCCATTGAAAATTCAAAGAATTCCCAAATAACTCCCACCGTCATGGAGAAGCAAAATGCCACAAAAGCCACAAACAGCGGAGACAGATTTATATGAAACCTGGGAGAGTTATTAAGTATATCAATAAGCGCAAATCCAATAGCAGCCATCAAAAAACCGTTTACCGTGTGAAGCATAGTATCCCACCAGGGTATATGGGTATAAAAGCTTCCAAGCTCTCCCAAGATCTCTGCGGCAAAAATAAAGAAAAGTATTACAGCCTCAAGCTCCCTCGGTATTTCAATACCAAGCTTTTCATCGACAAACAAAGGAATATCAAAAAGCAATAGAGTCAGCGTACAGAAAAATACGGAATGATAGTCTCCTTTAAGAAATCTTGCAACAAGAATGGCAGCAACGAAAACACTTAAAATAATCTGCACCCTGCTTTTCTTTTTCACAAAGACCTTAAGTCTCTCCTTCATACGCATTCCCCCTTTTTATAATTATACGATAAAAATATTAATAATGTTAAAACAGTATTTTACTGTTTTGTTCCTTATGTATAAAAAAAGATCTGTAAGCAGCCTTACAGATCTTTCGGTTCAATATGAGGAAGATTCCATTTGAATCTTTCCGCTAAAAGTCTTATTATAATTATCGTCATAAAGTCCAAGAGCATTGCGGCACCCCCGTCCCAATATTTAAGCACTATAAGATGCACCACCGATCCTATTACGGAAGCCACAGCGTAAACGTGCTTAACAAACACCTGAGGTACCGTACAAAGGAATATATCTCTTAGAACTCCACCGCCAATACCGGTTATGACTCCCACGAAAAGCAGCACTGCCACACTTTGTGTCTCCGTATTGGTTATCGCCGCCTCAATACCTATAACCGTAAATGCGGCAAGACCTATGGTATCCGTAAGAAAGAATACATACTCTCCAACAGCAGAGTGAGGTTTCTTTCCCGCTTTGTTGGCACAATATACCAAAACAAAGCTTAATAGAGATACGATAAGCGCAATAAGTGCGCAAAGAGGATCTCTGAACATTTTAGGAGGAGTGAAACCTATAACGAGATCTCTTATGACTCCCCCTCCTATAGCTGTGACCATTCCCGCGACAGCTACGCCGAATATATCCAGCTTATACTTTATGCCTTTTAAGGCACCCGATACGGCAAACGACACCGTACCTATCATTTCGAAAAGTGTAAAATACGTTCCCATAGCATTAATATGTCTGTATGGGCAAGTCGTAGTCGTCCTCGCCCTTTTCAATTGCTCTTATTACTATAGAGTAGCTATACCTCTCGTTGACCTTTACCGTAACTCTGTCTCCTACCTTCTTGCCCAATACTGCCTTGCCGAAGGGAGAATCTTTAGAAATACAGTCATTGAGTACGTCGTTGCGAAGAGTAGTAACTATTCTTATCACCCTCTCTTCATCGTCATCCTCGTAGTATATGGTCACTCTGTCAAAAAGTCCTACCTCATTATCATTTGAGTCGGTCTTTATGATTATTGCCGTCCTTATCATATTTTCAAGAAATCTGATACGGCTGTTATTTCTGTTATTCTCACGTTTAGCATGACGGTATTCTTCGTTTTCAGAAAGATCTCCAAGCTCTCTTGCCTCTCTCAGAGCTTCTCTGAGAGAAGGTGCGATCCTTCTGCGCTCCTCAAGTTCCTCCGTAAGCTTTTTTATATCAACTTCCGTAAGCTCATTGTACATATGGGCTCATCCTCCTTGATCGTGTTCCAGTACATTTTACTCCCAAAAGAAAAAAATGTCAATGGATATAGCAAATCCCCAAGCAGCAGGGCATCTCATATAAAAACACGGACCGATAACGGTCCGTGCTTATATTTTATTTATCGTCCTCTTCCTCATCCTTGGAAACAAGAGTCACAATAGCCCAATCAACGCGTCTGTCTACTATGGAATCAACCTTAATATGAAGGTTGTATGCATCTATTTCGGGTATCTGTTCAACCTCTTCCGGTATTTCGGAAAGACAACTGAAAATAAGTCCGCCAAGAGTATCGAAATCCGCTTCCTCCTCGTCATATTCAAGACCTATCTCACTTTCAAGTCTTTCAAGCTCTACGCTTCCTCCTACTCTCCAGGTATCTTCGCTGAGCTTTATAATATCCGTTTCTTCCTCGTGCTTGTCGGACTCGTCGTAAATATTTCCGACCAACTCCTCAAGCAGATCCTCGAGAGTAACAAGTCCGGATGTTCCTCCGTATTCGTCAAGCACTATTGCCATATGCATCTTCTTATTCTGCATATCTCTGAAAAGCACGTCTGCCCTTACTGTAGTGGGAACGAAATATGCAGGATAGACTGAATCTCTCAAAGATATGTTTTTTCCCATACTTCTTTCAAGCAAGTACTTCTTTACGTTAAGTATACCGATAATATGGTCTACGTCCTCCTCATATACGGGGAAACGAGAGAAACCGCTCTCCTCAATGAGCTTAACTACGTCTTCAATAGAATCGTCAACATCGAGTACCGCCATCTCCTTACGATGGATCATAACATCCTCCGCAGAAAGATTATTGAACTCAAATACGTTTTCGATAAGCTCCTTTTCACTGGACTCAATAGCACCCAGCTCCTCGCCCATGTCTACCATGAGCATTATCTCCTCTTCCGTCACCTCTTCTCCGTTATCGGCAGGATCTATTCCCAAAAGTCTCAAAACACCGTTTGTGGTACGAGACAAAAGCCATACGACGGGGCTGAATACGAAAGAGAAAAACTTAACCGCGGATGCAGCAGCATAGGCCAGCTTATCCGCCTTCTTCATAGCTATTCTCTTCGGAACAAGTTCACCGAACACGAGAGTAATAAATGCCAAAAGAAGAGTAATAATGACGACTGAAACGTCCTGAATGGTATTTTGCGATACAAAAGTCACCTTAAGATCGTTCACGAGCCAATCACTCAGTATTCCTGAAAAATTATCCGCCGCAAAGGCACTTCCCAAAAATCCCGCTAGAGTGATGCATATCTGAATGGTAGAGAGAAATTTTTCCGGTTTCTCTATTACCTTCTGCACCTTTGCTGATCTTTTATCGCCATCCTCCGCTGCCTTCTTTATCTTGTTTTCATTAAGAGAAAGAATTGTAATCTCGGCACATGCAAAAAATGCATTGACAACTATCAGTATAAACTGTAAAAGTAATTGACTCCATATAGGGTCAGGCAAAATAACAACCTCCTTGACAGCATAAAAGTATGCTGATATGTCGATTATACAATATATTTATAGCATTGTCAACGAAAAAAGACTTATTATAAAAGTTTACCTTTACTTTTTCCCTTTATTATGCTACAATGATAGAAACCTTCAAGTCGGGAATCGGATAATTCCCTTCCCGCAGGCAAAAAAACATTCGGAGGTATTTATATGAAATGTCCAAGTTGCGGATATAACGAAAGCAAAGTAATAGATTCACGCCCAACAGAGCACTCGAGCATTCGCCGAAGACGTGAGTGCCTCAAGTGTGCAAAGAGATTTACTACCTATGAGATAATAGATACCGTTCCTATAGTAGTAATCAAAAAAGACGGGTCTAAAGAAATACTCAATAAAGAAAAGATCCTTTCCGGTCTTTACAAGGCTTGCTATAAGCGTCCTGTTACAAACGAGCAGATGAAGGATATTGCTGACGGAATTGAGTCCGAGCTTCAGAACTCTCTATGCAATGAGATAAACTCCCGCGATATAGGCGAGATGATAATGAATAAGCTCAGAAATCTTGATGAGGTATCATACGTTCGTTTTGCATCTGTTTATAAAGAATTTAAGGATGTAGACACCTTTATGAAGGAACTTTCCAGCCTTAAGGACAAGCGTTCGGAATAACAGAAGGAGTCTCTGTGGGTTTTTAGGGACCGAACGAGACTCCTTTTTACGTAATTTTTCATTCTTTTTGCTATAAAAAACCAATGCAGAACTCATACTCTCCATTCACGTTGTTTTTTTTAAAATTTTCTTTAAATTCTTCTTGACAAACAATATATCATATGGTATAATTCTACGTGTTGCGGGAGCAATGAACAAATAAATATATGCTGGTGTGGCTCAATGGCAGAGCAGCTGATTTGTAATCAGCAGGTTGTTGGTTCGACTCCGATCACCAGCTCCAGGGGGATTTCCCGAGCGGCCAAA
>SVSF01000041.1 GCA_015064425.1 Oscillospiraceae bacterium
GAATATGACCACGAATGCCGCCCAGGCACAAAGATACATAAGGTTTGTATCGTTTCTTGTCATTACAAGAATGGAGATAAACGCTCCGAATATAAGGAGCTTATCTGCAAGGGGATCCAAAAACTTTCCCATGTCTGTTATCAGATTGTATTTTCTGGCGATATGTCCGTCGATCATATCGGTTATGGATGCCAACACAAAAAGAATTGCCGCGATCACCCTTGACCAGATCTCTCCGCCTATACCGAAAATAATGAATACCATAAACGTGGGTATCATAAATACTCTTAAAAGAGTAAGCTTGTTTGGAAGATTCAGTTTCATAAGTGTTTTACCTCTCCTATGCATTCTCCGTAAAGATCATAATCTACTACGTCTTTTATCTTAACACGAAGGAAAGCTCCTTCTTTTCTTTTTTTGCTGCTTGTAAAATATACTTTTCCGTCTATATCGGGTGCATCGTTTTTGGATCTGCCGAAATAGACCTCGGATACGGGGTCATAACCTTCGCAAAGCACCAGCATCTCCTTACCGAGGGATTTGCTGTTGAGAACGGCGGCAATGTCCGTCTGTAATGCCATTACCGCATCTGCTCTGTCCTGCTTTATCTGCTCGTCGATCTGATCCTCCATATCGTAGGCAGGAGTATCCTCTTCCCTCGAATATGTGAAGGCTCCCAATCTGTCGAACTTAGTTTCTTTTATAAATTCACAGAGTGTCTCAAAATCCTCTTCCGTTTCTCCCGGGAATCCTACGATAACGGTCGTTCTTATTATAGCTTCGGGTATCTCTTTCCTTATACGAGCTATAGCATTCTTTATAACTTCGCTTCCGCCGTGTCTGTTCATTCTGTTAAGGACAGGATCCGAAATATGTTGTATGGGAAGATCTATATATTTCACGATCCTGTCATTGTCTCTCATTTCCGCAATAAGCTCATCGCTTATCTTGTCGGGATAACAATACAGTATCCTTATCCACGGTATCTTCGTGTTATCGCTTATGGCGCGCAAAAGCTTTGCAAGGGAGTATTCTCCGTAAAGGTCAAGTCCGTATCTCGAGGTATCCTGAGCTATAATATTAAGCTCCTTTACCCCAAGAGCCTCAAGATCCTTTGCCTCCGCAACAAGATCCTCAATAGGTCTGCTTCTGAATTTTCCTCTAATTGAAGGAATGGCACAATAAGTACACTTATTGTCACAGCCCTCCGCTACCTTAAGGTATGCATAATATTCGGGAGTGGTAAGAACTCGGTCTCCGCCCAGTTTTACTTCGTTCTTGTCAAGATAGGAGGAGAACTTTTCGCCTTCAAGTACCTTTTTGACTGCCTTACATATCTCGTGTATACTTCCGACTCCGAGAACGGCATCCACCTCGGGTATCTCCTTGAATATCTCATCTCTATAGCGTTCTGCGAGACAGCCCG
The DNA here is from genome assembly GCA_015064425.1 of Oscillospiraceae bacterium. The sequence continues at coordinate 1,427 of SVSF01000041.1, forward strand.
TCACCACTATGCCTTTTAGCTTTCTGTGCTTTTTCAGCCATGCCACATCGAGAATATTATCAATGGCTTCCTGCTTTGCGCTTTCTATAAAAGCGCAAGTGTTTACGATTACTACGTCTGCATCTATGTCCTCGGAGACTATTTCATAGCCCTCGCTCACAAGCTCATGGAGCATTACCTCTGTGTCAAGCTGGTTTTTCGAGCATCCGAGAGATACAAATCCAAGCTTTTTACTCATTTTCATCTTCCTTTGCTTATTGCCAATATTTTCTATCAAGAGATCTTAACTGCACCGCTTCCGCAATGTGCTCCTGTTCAATGAGCTCACTGTTTGCGAGGTCTGCAATAGTTCTTGCCACACGGAGTATTCTGTCATAGCCTCTGGCGGAAAGCCCGAGACTTTCAAACGCCGCCTCAAGTATCATTCTTGCATCATCCGTAAGAACGCAGTATTTCTTTATCTGTCTGGTATCCATTTCGGCGTTGGAAAAGATTCTACGTTCGTCGTTTTTAAATCTTTCCGTTGCTTTCTCCCTTGCCGCAACAACTCTCTTGCGTATTTCGGCTGAGGATTCGTATTTTATATCCTCCGACACCTCCTCATAGCTGAGAGAAGGCATTTCAATATGTATATCTATTCTGTCAAGCAACGGTCCGCTTATTTTTGATATGTATTTTTTTATTGACGATGCCTTGCAGGTACAAGCCCTCGTAGGATGTCCGTAATATCCGCATTTACAGGGATTCATAGCACAAACAAGCATAAACTTACTGGGGAAGGTCACTCTTCCGCTCGCTCTGTCAATGGTTATCTGTCCATCCTCCAAAGGCTGTCTTAAAACTTCGGCAACAGTCTTGTTGAATTCGGGAAGCTCATCCAGAAAAAGCACCCCGTTATGAGCCAATGATACCTCACCGGGTCTCGGATTTGTTCCTCCTCCCGCAAGCGCAACAGCCGAAGTAGTATGATGAGGCGCCCTGAAGGGACGACGTTCTATAAGAGACTGTTCTTCCCTCATAAGCCCCGATATGGAATGTATCTTCGTAGTTTCAAGCGCTTCCTCAAATTCCATCGACGGCAAGATCGAAGGAAGTCTTTTTGCCACCATGCTCTTACCCGTACCGGGAGGTCCGATAAGAAGCACATTGTGTCCTCCTGCCGCAGCTATCTCAAGAGCGCGCTTTGCCTTAAACTGACCCTTTACGTCGGAAAAATCTTCATAAAAGCTTTCGTTGGCAGTTCTGTAGCCTTCTTTATCAAAGACGGTAGGCTCCATAAGTACCGTTCCGTTAAGATGGTCTATAAGTTCTTTTATGTTTTTTACTCCGTATACTCGTATCCCGTCCACAACAGAGGCTTCGGCGGCATTATCAAAGGGAACGAACACCTCTGTCTTTCCTGCAGCCCGCGCCGCCGTACACATACAAAGACATCCCCTTACTCCTCTTACCTTACCCGAAAGAGACAACTCGCCGATAAAGCATTTGTTTGAATGGTCTTTCTCCGACAGTATGCCTATGCAGCTCATTATTCCCACGAGCATGGCAAGATCGTATGCAGAGCCTTCCTTTTTCTTATCCGCGGGGGCCATATTAATTGTTATTGACGTTTCGGGAAACATATATGAATTGTTTTCAAGTGCTGCCCTTATTCTATCCTTTGCCTCTTTTACCGCAGTATCGGGTAGTCCTACAATATCAAAGCTCTCAAGCTTATTTACCACGTTACATTCCACGGTAACAAGAAAGCCGTCTACTCCGTAAAGTCCTGCTGAGTATTGCGTTGAAAGCATAATTACCCATTCCTTTTATAAAAATTAGCTTTGTTACAGTTTAACACATTTCTTTGCTTTAATCAACTTAGGGAGTATCTTTTATTACTCCGCCGAAAACTATTTTTCCATCGCGGTAGAAAACAAGGCTCTGTCCTGCAGTCACCGCACGGACCTCTTTTTCAAAGATCACCCTTGCCTCTCCGTTACATATATACGCTTTTGCCGCAACGGGAGCCGCTCCGTAACGTATCTTGGCTTCACCCGTGATCTCACCTTCCGTCTCTTCTTCGAGTTGGAAGTTAAGTTTGCCTGCATATGCATCACGTCTGTGTACCGCAGACACATCCTCGGAGGGTACGATAGTGACCGTGTTATCTTTTGCATTTATCCCAACGACCGTGTATTGCTTGCCAAGTGCAATACCGAGCCCTTTTTTCTGTCCCACGGTGTAATGTATAAGGCCTTTGTGTTTTCCCAAGACCTTACCCTCTTCATCAATAAAGTCTCCCTGCGGGATCGCAGCAACTCTCGCCTTGATAAAGGAAGCATAGTCATTATCGGGAATAAAGCATATCTCCTGACTTTCAGGCAGTTCGGCATATTCGGTAAGCCCCGCTTCCTTGGCTCTCTCCCTCACTTCTGCCTTAGTAAGCGAAGCAAGGGGGGTATACAGCATTGAAAGCTCCTCCTGAGTCAGCATCCAAAGCATATAGCTCTGATCCTTTTTGTGGTCCTTGGCCTTTTCAACGGCATATCTTCCGTTTTCCCCCATACCGATTGTAGCATAATGTCCCGTGACCGCCTTATCAAAGCCTTGCTCCGAGGCATATTTGCAAAGATATTTCACTTTTATATTTCTGTTACATACGGTGCAAGGATTGGGAGTTCTGCCATTCATATATTCTTCGATAAAATCAGCGATAACAATATTTTCAAACACCTTTTCGCAATCTATCACATTAAGCTTTATTCCGAGCCTTTCCGCAGCCTTTTCCGCACCGCAGATATCCGTAAAAGCACCCATTTTAAGTACGGCTCCTTCTACTTGGTGACCCTCTGATATAAGCATATGTGCACAATAGGTGCTGTCAAGTCCTCCACTTAAGCCCACAAGAAATTTCATATCTCATCTCCGTTATAAGCTTTCCTTTTTCATTGCTCCGTCTGCGGATGCGGTAGCAAGCGCATCGCAGCGCTCATTGTACTCGTGTCCGTCATGACCTTTGACCCAGATAAATTCCACCTCGTGCCGTTCGGTAAGAAGCAAAAGTCTGCTCCACAGATCTACGTTTAACGCAGGCTTTTTATCTGCTTTTTTCCAAGAATTACGCCTCCAGCTTTCCGCCCAACCCTTATTCATACCGTCAACCAGATATTTTGAATCCGAGTAAAGCTTTACCTTGCAAGGTTCCTTTAACGCTTCAAGTCCCGCTATAGCCGCATAAAGCTCCATACGGTTATTGGTAGTATCAATCCACCCGTCGGTCAATACTTTTTCTTTTCCTTTATATACTATTACCGTACCGAAGCCGCCTTTTCCGGGATTGCCGCGGCAAGCTCCGTCGGTGTACATCTCGACTTGTTTCACAAAAACACTCCGTTAATTTTATAATACAGTAATATTATAGCAGATGACCGCTCTCCTTTCAAGGAATATACATCACTATGCTTGTAAAATTTCTTTTTCTGTGCTATAATTTTTGTAAATTCAAATACAAAAGAGGGTACTTATGTCAGAAAAGATATCCGTACGCGGAGTTAATTTCAATAACGTAGATCTCAAAGAGGCTACAGATATGGCTCTGAGCTTTATCGAAACGAGAGAAAAGGCTGCGGTCATACACACGCCAAATTCGGAAATAGTTCAGCTTTGCATCGAGCAGCCTGAAATGTACGAAGTGATCAACTCAGCAGATCTTATCATTCCTGACGGAATCGGTGTCGTTATGGCATCGAAAATAAAAAGGACTCCTCTGAAAAAAGGCAAGGTAGCCGGTATCGATCTCTGCCGCGAGCTCATAAAAGAAGCATCGGAAAGAAAACTCTCCGTTTTCTTCTTGGGAGGCAGACCCGGTGTTGCGGAAGCCGCAAGAGATGCCCTCCTAAAGGAATATCCGAATTTTATCTGCAGCGGTGTTACAGACGGATATTTTAAGAAGGAGGGAGAAGAAAGCGACAAAATAGTCGAAAAAATAAATTCCGTATCCCCTCACATCCTTTTGGTATGTCTCGGCTGCCCCGCTCAGGAAAAGTGGATGTATCAAAACAGAAACAGACTCAAAGTCGGCGTAATGGGCGGCTTCGGCGGAAGCCTTGACGTATTTGCGGGAAACGTGAAGCGTGCACCAGACATTTTTATAAAGCTCGGACTTGAGTGGTTTTATAGGCTTTTAAAAGAACCAAAAAGAATAGGAAGAATGATGAAGCTTCCCAAATTCCTTATCGGCACCGTTTTTTCAAGAGATAAATAAAAACAGATATTATAGAAAGGCAGGAAACAGAAATGTCTTATTCAGTAAAAGAATTCGGTAAACTCAGCAGCGGTGAAACTATTTTTGCATACACCCTGAGCAACTCGTCCGGAGTAAGCGCGACCATACTCAATTTCGGCGGAATACTCCAAAGCCTCTACGTGCCCGATAAAAACGGAAAAGCCGAAGATATTGTTTGCGGTTTCGATACCGTTGAAGACTATCTTGCGGACAGACAGTATTTCGGAGCTCTTATAGGAAGATATGCCAACAGAATAAAAAATGCTTCTTTTACCATAGACGGTAAAGTGTATCAGCTCACGAAAAACGAAGGAAACAATCAGCTACACGGCGGCATTACAAGCTATGACAGACGCATATGGAACGTTAATGTGATCGAAAACGGCGAGGAAGTCACTGCTGAGCTCAGCATTTTCAGTCCTGATGGAGATGAAGGCTTCCCCGGAAATCTTGAGCTCTGCGTAAAATACGTACTCTGCCCCAACGGAGATCTTAAGCTTATATACGATGCAAATTCCGACAAGGATACTGTAGTAAACTTCACAAACCACAGCTATTTCAACATCGGCGGCTACGCTTCCGGCGACATTAACAGATTCAGCATCCGTATTGATGCAGACCGCTACAACGAAGTAGATGAGGAACTTATCCCCACCGCCCTCTGTTCCGTAGAGGGCACAAGATACGACCTCAGAAAAGAACAGCCCTTTATTGAAACCTACGACCACAACTTTGCTCTTGCCGGCTATGACGGAACTCTACGTTTTGCAGCCGAAACAAAGGACCCCGAATCCGGAAGATCTCTCGAAGTATGGACAACCCTTCCCGGTGTACAAATATATTCTGCAGTAAATATGTGCGGAGACGTGAAATTCAAGGGCGGTGTTGAGCAAAAGAGGCACTGTGCTTGCTGCTTTGAGACGCAGTTTTTCCCCGACAGCCCAAACCACCCAGAATATCCTTCTTGCCTCCTTCGCGCAGGCGAGAAACATCACAGCGAAACAGAATTTCGTTTCAACATAAAATGATCTAAAAAAGGAGCCCGGTAAGACCGAGCTCCTTTGTCTTTCTTTCGTCGGATTTTAGAAGCACTACGCTTTTCCCTTTATTTCTCTTATCCGCCATAAAAAGAGCCGTGAACCTTTTTCTTCTCTTAAAAATATCAGCATTTGCCCAAAGACAACAAAATGCGCTCCCCTGCCCTTCGACAAAATAAAAAGCCGTCTTTTTGTAAAATAGGAGTCACTCACCAAAAAGGACGGTAAAGAATATGAATGACAAAAGAAACTTTTTAAACAAGATTCGTGAAACAGCTGATTCCGGAGAGGCCACACTACGAAGCATTCGGCTCAAAGTTAAAAGCAAAGACATAAAAAAGTACCTGCCTTTAGCCCTGAAACTGTTAAAGGGAACGGCGGTTCTTCTCATCTCCGCGCTGTTTTGCAGTACAAATATGGCTTTTTCTTCTCTCCCTATAGGCTTTGCCTTGTTGGGCGCTCTGGACACTTATGCCTTTTTTGCTTATATGGGTGCCGTGATATCATCTATTTTTGCAAAGGGACTCGCTCTTCAGCTTTTTATAGTCTATTCGGCAGAAATATGTCTGCGCCTGCTTTTATGCAAACTACTGTCCGACGGAGAACGAAAGATAAAGCTTTTTTCAGAGCCATTAAAGCTGAAGCTGGCAAATTCAGCCATAATGTCTGCCTTATTCAGTCTTTACAAGCTTTTCACGGGAGGATTGCTTTATTATGACCTTATGTCTACAGTGTTTTCAGTTCTCCTCTCTCCCATCCTTTGCTTTTTACTTTACGGAATTTTTTCTTCCGAGGAAAAAATTCGTCTTTTACATAAGGAAGCGGGACTGTACAGCTTATGCTTTCTTATGATTTATGCTTTCAGATCTTACACCCTCTTCGGGTTTTCTCTCTCGGTTTGTACCTCTTTTCTTTTGACTCTTATCATTTCCAAAAATGGAGGAGCATTAAGAGGAGCCCTGGCAGGTACGGTCTGCGGTGCCGCGCTGGGTACAGGAAAGATCCTTTCTTTTGCGGCTGCAGGTCTTTCCTCGGGCCTTTTATGGGCCCATAGTGCCGTGAGTGCAAGTCTTGCAGCAATGGGAGCCTCCGCTCTTTGCGATCTTTACGGAAACGGACTTAGCTCCCTTGCTTATTTTACTCCCGATATAGTTGCCTCCACCGTGATTTTTCTGCCCTTTGCAAAAAAACTTACTCTTCCCTTTCTCCCCTTTTCGGAAAGAGTCACAGTCCTTCCGAAAAAGCTCGAGCAAAGTGTTATAATAGGTGAACAGAAGCAGAAGGATACGGAAAGGAGGCTGCACTCTCTTTCAGAAGCTATGGCATCTCTTTCTGAGACCTTTTTCCTTTTGTCCGACAAGAGAAAAAGGCCGGGGCTTTTTGAAATAAAGCAGATGTGCGAGACCTGCTTTGAAAAAAACTGCCGCGCCTGCAGAAAAAATAGCGAATGTTGGTCAAAAGAGTATCTCTCAACCACAGATCTTATAAGCAAGCTTTCCGACGCCCTCTATTCTTTGGGGAGAATAGAAAAAGATAATATTCCCGAATATATGCTTAGCAGATGTCCCAATGCAGAACTCATCTTGGAAGAGTTGAACTGTCTCCACGCCGATCTTTTGCAGAAAAGCGTAAAAGCAAACAAAACTGAGGTTTTTGCCATAGACTACGAACAAATGTCAAAGATACTTGCTCACGCCATAATTGAAAACGATGAGGAATACGAAAAAGACGAGTACTTGACAGAACGGGTCGAAAAATATATGGGTTATATGAATTTTCATGCTTCATGTGTGAACGTATGCGGAAAAAGGAAACGCTCTGTCCACGCGTACGGAGTTAACGTATCAAAACTTACAATAAGCTCCGAGGAGCTTCGCAGAAGATTTGAGCGTATATGCGGAGTTAGGTTTAAGCTTCCTTCCTTCAATATAGAAAATTCATATGTCACCATGGATATGGAGGCGGATCGAATATTCGGGGTAAAAAGTGCCTCTGCTACCCAAGCAAAAGAAGGAGAAAGGATAAACGGAGACGGGCTCTATCTTTTCAGCAATAGACAGGACTATTTTTACTGTTTGCTCAGCGACGGCATGGGAAGCGGAAAAAGCGCTGCTCTCTCATCGGGGATCACGGGACTTTTTCTGAGAAAGATGTTGGAAGCGGGAAACAAAAAAAGCATCAGTATTGAGATGCTGAATCACGTACTCCGTGAAAAAGGCGGTGAGAGCTCCGCAACGGTGGACCTTCTTGAAATAGATCTGCTTTCCGGAAATGCTTCTTTTATAAAAAGCGGTGCCGCCTCCTCATATATCATAAGGAACGGACGTCTGTTTAACGTATGCAGCAATTCCATGCCCGTCGGTATAACAAAAGAAATAAATGCAGAGGAAATAAATCTTTCTCTTAAGGACGGAGATACCGTTGTAATGATGAGTGACGGGATCTCTCAAAGCTTTGAGGACGGGATATGGATAGCCGATCTCTTGAGCTCCGAAGCAGACAAAGATGAGGATCTTCAGGTAATTGCGAACAAGATCCTATTAAATGCCGATCTTAATTCTCCCAGATCCGATGACATGACGGTTGCGGTATTAAAAATACAAAAATTATAAAAATGATCCCTTGATCAAAAGGTCAAGGGATCATTTTAGTTAAGCAAGGACATTACGTGTTCCGCATCCTTCTCGGAAAGTTTTCTTTTTTCTCTTACCGTCTCAAGAAGTTTTTCTCTTATTTCTTCTCTCTTTTCATAAGACTCACTTGCGAAGGAAACTATTTCAGAGCTTTCGAATTCTCTTATATCAACCATATAAGGGATATCGAAGGATGCCAGCATAGCCTCTATCTTGGGGTCATACGCTAATCCCACCATAGGGGTTCCCACAGAAGCTGCGTATATGAGCAAATGCAATCGCATACCTATAACGAAACGCATCTGAGAAAGCAAGGCACACAGCTCCGCTGCACTGAAGCCTTCTATTACTCTGCCGCCGCAAACCTCGGCAAGACGTTGACATACTGCAAGATCTTTTTCCTTTTGCATAGATATAAAGATAGGAAGGAGTTCGTATTTCTCCTTTAAGACATTTACCGCCTCAGCTATCTTTTCTTCATACAAAGCATCTGCTGCCTGCCAGCTTCTCAGAGATACGGCAAAAGCTCCCGTCTTGATATCAAGTCCGTTTTTCTCATAAAGATATTCTGCCCACTTGGGATCTGCGGGCTCTATGGAAAAAGCGGGGTCCAGAGTTACCTCTACTTTTTTGGGCTTTGACCCCAACGCCAGGATCTCATCGTAAGATTCTTTCTCTCTCAGTGTTATGACATCTGCCTGATCAAGCACCCTTTTTACTCTTTCCTTATTCTTTTCTCCGTAGAGCGGTCCTATTCCGCTGGCGTAAAGCATCAGCTTAAGCCCTCTTCTTTTAGCCATTTTCATTATATGTATATAATAGATGAGGGATCTTGTACTGGTGGAGTTCTGTAAAAGGCTTCCGCCTCCGTTGAGAAGAAGCTTGGCATGTTTCATATGCCTTGATATTTTTAGGATATCAAAACGCTGTATACTTTTTACGCCGTATATCTTCTCTGTTTCTTTAGGCTTCCTCGACAGAACCGTAATCTTTATTTCGGGATCTTTCTTCTTCAGCTCTGCAATTATGGATTGCAAAAGAGAATCGTCTCCCATATTTCCGAATCCGTAATATCCGCTGAGAATAACATCGCCGTATTTGTAGTATCTGTAGGGGCTGAGCTTCTTATAAACGGACATAGCATCATTTGCCATTCTTTCTACCGAATAATATTCCGATGCTATGCTTCTTCCGTAAGCACCCAGCGTTTCCCTCTCCTCCTTGCTCATACCGTAAACGCTCAAAATATCGCAAAGAAGCTGCGGCTCCTTAGGCAAAGCCTCTCCTCTAAAGCAAAAGTTTGTATTAAGGGAAAGCTTCAAGGCGTCCTTACAGAAAACTCCTCCGCACCCCTGAGCGCCCGCAAGGACTGTGGGTATTTCGCATGACATTGCCTCAAGCGCAGCTCTCGAAACACCTACGAACACATCAGCAACAGACAGGATCTCATCAATGTCTGTTCTTGCTCCGCAGAGGATCACGGCTTCACGTCCCATACGGAGATTTACTGCCTGAGCCTCTGCTTTAAGATTTTCCATATCTGTTCCGCCGCCCACAATGATTATCTGTCCGTTTACCCCCGCATCCTCAAGAGGCTTTGCAAGAGCTATGAGCTGATGGGCAACAATACTTACCTCTTTATCCATACGGCTTACGTGTACTATCTTAAAGCTGTTTCTTTCAAGTTCGAGCTCATCGGCTTTACCCTCGATATGTTTTTTTGAGAAACGCTCCATATCTATACCGTTTACCGTTGCGGTAATATTGTCAGACGGAATAGCATAACTGTCTATAGCATATTGCTTTATATCGTAACTTACCGCAAGAGTCAAGTCTCCCCAATTACTGATGCGCTTCAGCAAAGGCGTTACCTCATACGTACCGTGTACCGTAGTTACAAACCTAAATTTAAGCTCTTTCTGTAAAAGGCCGCAAATATAGGCGGGGATCCTGGCGTGAGCATGAACTATATCGAATTTTTCTTTTTTTATAAGCTTTTTAAGTCTGCTGAAAGAGCGCAGAATAGATCCCGGTCTCTTATTATGCATAGGAACAGACACGTGCTTTATGCCGTGTTTCTCAAGTTCCTTCACATATACGCCTCCGTTTGATGCTACGGTAATATCGCAACCCATACTGCTAAGCTTCTTTGAAAGCTCGACTATATGAGTCTCAGCTCCTCCTATGTCAAGAGACATAGTTGCCATTAATATCTTAAGTCCCATTTTCGTTTCCTTTTATATCAAAGAGGGCACCGCTTTGGCGATGCCCGCATTTTTTAGAGTATGATCACTCGCCGCTTGTCCCGGTTCCTTCTTCAGATCCCTCTATATTGGTTATTCTTCCGTTTTCGAAAATACCTTCGTATATTTTTCCGTTGGACCACTTATATACGCCGTGTCCCTGCATCTGGTTGTTTACGAACTGACCCGTATATTCGTCTCCGTTTACCCATTTATAGGTTCCGTTACCGGTACGCCCGTCGTCTTTGAAATCGCCTACGTATTCATCTCCGTTGGCAAAATGGAAGATACCCTGACCGTTCTTCATATCGTAGTAGTAGCCGCCCTCATACCAGGAGCCGTCAGTCCAGATATACTTTCCCTCTCCGTTCTTCTTGTCTTCGGAGAATCCGCCGGTATATGTAGCACCGTCTGCCCAGATATAGGTTCCCTCTCCATCCTTTTTGCCGTCCTTGAATGTACCTATGTATTTGTCTCCGTTGGCATAGCTGAGAGTGCCCTGCCCGCTTATACGGTCATTTATAAAGCTTCCCACATACACATCTCCGGATTTGAAGGTAAGTGTTCCCTCTCCGTTTCTGAGATAGTTCAAAAGCTTTCCTTCGTATACGTCTCCGTTTGAATATTCAACTATATTTTTTTCCAGATCTATTTCCGCTACGACCCCGTCGGAATAATATATCTTACCCTTTGAAGGAACTCCTTCCTCATCTATCTTGCCGAAGAACTTTACTGTGCTGATGCCGTCTTCAAGAACGATCTTGCCGTATCTGTATCCGGAAAGATAAAGAACAAGGATCACAAGTCCGACGCAAAGCACCGCAAGTATTGCCATACTGAGTATACTTTTCATCATACTGTTATTTTTGGGTGCTCTTCTCTGATATCCGTTCTGTCCACCGTAGCGGTTTGCGGCAAAGTACGCTCCCTGATTACCCTGAGGCACTCTCTGTCCGTTATTCATTCCGTCGGGAACTCTCTGTCCGCCGTTGTTCTGTCTGGTATAGCCCTGATTGGTCTGCCCGCCGTAAGGATTGCCTACAGGTCTGGCTCCTCCTGCCGATCCTCTGTTGCCTCCCTGCGGAGCGGCTCCGCGATAAGGATTCTGTCCGCCTTGAGGTATCCTTTGCATACCGTTATTACCCTGAGGCGTTCTCTGCCCGCCGTTACCGTACGGTCTCTGACGCGGATCTGAACCATTGGTCCTGTTTGTGGGTGCCTGCATTGTCTGCCGGTTATATTCCCGAGGGTCTCTGTAATTATTTTCGTTAGCCATTATCCCTTTCCCTTCCGTCTTTCGGCGTCAGATCGCCGCCATCGCCGAAACGATAGCAGGTATTGCCATAGCTGCAAGTATTATTACCGCAAACAGTACCATTGCGGATATTATAACAAGCAAAACATTTGGCTCCTTATCACCGTATATTACCAATGCTTTTTCTTCTTTTTCTATAGGAAGATAAAACCTTGCCTTTTTTAGGTCAAGCTTTCTTCCCGTTACGGATTCTTCTTCGTTTGCTATTTTTATATATTTTCTCAGCGAACTGCGGTTTCGGAGAGCAAATCCATACCAAAATTGCTTTCTTATTCCCATTTCGGTAAGACTCAGAGCTTCTTCTGCCGTTCTTACCTTCATAGACGAAAGCTTTCTTACGATCGCCCCTCCGTATTTACTGTTAAACAGCATTATGAGTATGGCTATAGCCACACCCGCTATAACGCACATTATCGCGAGCTCAAAAGTCAGATCTCCCCCGGTGTCCAAGAGATCGTTTATAAATCCCATAGCTCTTCTCCGTTACCAATTTTTGGAAATTACTTCTTTATTATGTCGCAGCCGATATATTTACGAAGCACTTCGGGCACCGTAACGGAGCCGTCAGCGTTCTGATTCTGCTCAACGATAGCGGGCATAATACGGCTTGTAGCAAGACCCGAGCCGTTGAGGGTGTGGAGGTACTCTGTTCTTCCGTCATTTCTCTTCACTCTCATCATTCCGCGGCGTGCCTGATAGTCACGAGCGTTAGATACGGAACTTACTTCCTTATATCCGTCCATTGAAGGAATATGTATTTCTATATCGTAGGTTCTTGCCATAGATGCGGAGCAATCTTCTGCCGCAAGCTTTACAGTACGGAAGTGGAAACCGAGTCCTTTTACAAGATTCTCAGCATTGCATACCAATTCCTCAAAAGCCTCGTCACTCTTTTCGGGGAGAGTGTACTGCACCATCTCTACCTTATTGAACTGGTGGCCTCTTACCATACCGCGTTCGTCTGCACGGTAGCTTCCTGCCTCACGGCGGAAGCAAGGTGTGTAGCTTATGTATTTCTTGGGAAGATCTGCCTCTGTAAGTATCTCGTCTCTGTGAAGAGATACAAGCGCTGTCTCTGCTGTGGGAAGCATAAATCTTCTTCTTTCGTCCTCTGCAGTCTCAAGCCAATAAACTTCGTCCTGGAACTTGGGGAACTGACCCGCAGTAAGCCCGCACTCATAGCCCAGCATATGAGGAACAAGCATAAGCTCATATCCGTTAGAGATGTGTGTATCTATAAAATAATTGAGAAGTGCCCACTCAAGGCGTGCACCCATTCCTGTGTATATCCAGAAACCGTTTCCGGAAAGCTTAGCGCCTCTTTTGTAGTCTATCATACCGAGGTTAGTACAAAGGTCAACGTGGTTCTTAGGTTCAAAGTCAAATACGTGAGGCTCTCCAAAAAATCTCAAAGGCTCGTTATTCTCCTTTCCGCCTGCCTTGAGATCCATATCGGGAAGATTGGGGAGACCGAGCATATAAGAAGTATAAGCAGTTTCTACTTCTCTTATCTTTTCCTCATTCTTCTTGATAGTACCGGAAAGCTCCTTCATCTTTGCAAAGATCTCTGTTGTGTCCTTGCCTTCCTTTTTATACTGAGGAACCATCTTGCTTACCTTGTTCTGTTCTGCCTTGAGAGCTTCTGTTTCGGTAATAAGTGCTCGTCTTTCAGTATCAAGTTCGAGTATCTTTGCTATATCCTCTGCTCCGTCCTTGCCTTTTTTTGCAAGTCTTTCGATTACTTCATTGGGATTTTCTCTTATATATTTGATGTCTAACATTTTTTTGCTCCTTAGATTTGTTCGTCGAAAATTTCTTTTCCGAAAA
>SVSF01000042.1 GCA_015064425.1 Oscillospiraceae bacterium
GAAGAAAAGGCTAAAGAAAAGGGTTACGAGACTGTTTGCGGAATATTTACTTCCGTAGGTAACGGAAAGTCTCTCGTTGTAAACGAGACACGCGGATTTGTTAAGGTAGTTGCAGATAAAAAGACTCACGAAATACTCGGTCTCAGACTTTTCTGCGCTCATGCTACCGATATGATAGGTGAGGGTATTGCTGCTATTAAGCTTGAAAGTACACTTGAAGAGCTTGGCGATGCTATCCATCCTCATCCCACGGTAAATGAAATGATAATGGAAGCAGTTCACGATGCTCTCGGTCATTGCGCACACAAGGTCTACAAGAAAAAGAAATAATTAATATCAAAGGAGATATATATTATGAATAACGCAAAGGTTATTGACACATGGAGAGTTAAGCCCCTCGTTGCAAGCGAATACTATGATTCAAGAATGATACTTGACTCTGTTGTAGCAGGCGCTCCTACGGTTAACATCAATGAAGGCACACTTCACGGCGGCGGAATCTGCGGCGGTGGATCTCACGAAAAGGATGAGATCTACTATGTAACAAAGGGTCACGCTCACCTTCACCTCAATGATGATATCGTTGAAGTACAGCCCGGATCCCTTATTTTCATCCCTGCAGGTACCGATCATAAGATCGTAAATGCATCTCAGACAGAAGACTTCAAACTTCTCACTATTTGGCTTAAGGCAGAAGACAATGATATGTATAACGTTCGTCTCGAGCAGTGGGGCAAGTCTTTCAAGTATGACGACGAAGACTGATAAGCTTTATCGAAATACATAATATTAGTTCGTTTTTTTGGTCATATGACCGCATAATATAAGTAAAATAATTAGGAGGATCCTATAATGGCAAAGTTACCTTTCAAAGTTTATAATCCCGAAGAGATCAAGAACTTCGGATCCGGTGCATACGAATCCAGACTTCTTCTTGACAGCTTTATGGCTGGCGAGCCCTGCATCAACGTTAACCACGGTACTGTAGCTCCCGGCGCACACACCGGTATCTACAAGGAAGACGGCGTTACTCTTTGGGGCGCAGCTCACGATAAGGCTGAGATCTACATCGGTATGTCCGGTTCCGCAACTGTTTACCTCGAGGACGAAAACGGTCGCGAAGGCGTTCAGATGAAGAACGGCACACTTATTTACATTCCCGCAGGTACACATCACTGCATCGAGAACAACTCTAAGACAGAAAAGTTTTGCCTCCTCACACTCTGGCCTAACGAGCATGACAATGACTGCTGGGAAGAGCGTCTTGCAGCTTGGGGTAAGACCTACAAGAGAGCTGACGAGGAATAATATTTCTTTGTTAAAAAGAAGAGCTTCGGCTCTTCTTTTTTTGTCTTTAAATAGTGAGCTGAATTTGAAATTAACAGTTCCGAAACGGTATTCTTTGGCATCTGGCAGTATATTATAAACGCAATTATTAATATTGCGGTCTTAAGATTGACAAAGCATATTCTTCGTGATAAAATCGATATAATAAATACTTTTTACGGTAGTGAATTATGGTAAAGATTGGCAGCATTGAACTTAAATACGGGCTCGGACTTGCGCCTATGGCGGGAGTGACTGATCATGCATACCGTGACATATGTAAGGAGCATGGGGCAGAGTATATGGTATCCGAGATGGTGTCTGCCAAGGCGATACATTTCCATGATAAAAAAACAAGGGTCCTTGCACGAATAACGGATAAAGAGAGACCTATGGCGATACAGCTGTTTGGGTCTGAACCCGATATTATAGCAGAAGCAGTAAAGCATTTGCTTGATTCTGAGTGTGCTCCTGAGATAATCGATATAAACATGGGCTGTCCTGTAAGAAAAATAGTGTCAAACGGTGAGGGATCAGCATTAATGAAAGATCCCGGGCTCGTTTTTGATCTTACAAATGCTGCGGTCAAGGCTTCGACTGTTCCGATTACGGTAAAGATACGCAGAGGCTTCGATATGCAGAACCTTAATGCCAAGGAAGTTGCACTTGCTGCAGAAGCGGCGGGAGCTGCTGCTATCTGTGTCCACGGAAGAACCAGAGAGCAAATGTATGCCCCTCCCGTAGACCTTGATTCAATAGCGGAGGTAAAGACTTCCGTCAAGGTGCCTGTGTTCGGAAACGGAGATATATATACTGCGGCGGATGCACTGAAAATGTTAGAACATACCTCCTGCGATGGGCTCATGCTTGCAAGAGGTACAATGGGAAATCCCTGGCTTTTCTCCGAAATAAAAGCAGCTATCGAAGGCATCGATTTTGTTCCTCCGACTTCGAAGGAAAAGATTGATACCGCAGAAAGACATATTAAGCTTTTAATAGAGGATAAGGGCCCAGTTATCGGTGTTATGGAAGCAAGAAAACATTTTTGCCATTATATAAAGGGCTTTGAAGGGGCGGCAGCGGTAAGAAACCGAATAAATCAGGCTGAAACTCCGGAAGCTTTTTTTGAGATAGTGTCCGAATTTCTATGCAAGAATAATTGATCGGAGATAAAGATGATATTAAACGATGATCTTGTTTTGATCAAAAAGGCATCAAACGGCGATTCTGATGCCTTTGGTCAACTTATAATTAAATATCAGAATCTCGTTTATAATGTGTGTTATCAGTTTCTTCGGAACAGTGATGATGCGTATGATGTTTCTCAAGATGTATTTCTAAAGGCATACAGGTCGATTAGGACTTTCAGAGGCGAATGCTCTTTTTCGACATGGTTATACAGAATAACTCAAAATGCGGTTAAAGATCATATTTCGAGGGAAACGAGACATAGAACGGTACAGATGTCATCCCTTACTATAGATGATGACAAAGAAACGGAAATAGATTTACCCGATTCGGACGAGAACGGTATGCCTGACGTATTTGCAGAAAGAAAGGATACTATAAAAGCGGTAAGAGATGCTATTTCCGCTTTGCCGGAAATGTATAAAGAAGTTATTGTATTAAGAGATATAGAAGAACGCTCGTATGAGGAAATTGCGGAGATGTTGGGTATAGAACTCGGAACGGTAAAGTCTCGAATATACCGAGCAAGAATTTCTTTAAAAGAATTTTTGGAAAAAGGGAACTTTTTCAACAACATATCGTCTAACAGTATGAAATGAGGTGAGCCAAGATGTCAAAGATGAATTGTGAACAGTACAAAAATATCGTATTTGATCATGCGGAAGGCAGTCTTGAAAACGATTTAAAAATTGATGCCGATGAGCATATCATCTCTTGTGCTTCATGCCGAAAAGAGTATGAAGACGTTAGACATATGTTTGAGGCTATCAAAAAAACAGAACTCATTCCAGACAATAGGCTTTATGACTCTGTTATGAGAGAAGTGAAAAAGAAGACCTTCAACTCCAGAAGATTTGTCAGATATGCATCTATTGCTGCAAGTCTTATTGTTGTTATCGGTGTGGCATTCAGCGTTAGATACCTTGATCTTATGGATAATGAAAAATTTGACGTTATTGATGAAGCCGAAAATGCCGAAACAGATTCTACGCCGGAAAATAACAGCGAGGCGGAGGTTGAAACCGAAAAAATACTTGGTGAAGAAGTCTTGGAAACAGAAAAGGACCACTCTGATCTTGTTACAAACGGGGGTCTTACGGATACAGTCACCGATGTTGAGGCTGAGGGCGGGCTTAAAGAAGATGACGTATCCATCACTTATTATGATTATGTTGTGTCGGAAAAAGAGGACGAGTCCTCTGCGGTCAGCGAGACTTGTAATGAGACTGCGGCTAATATCGGAAGTTATATTTATGCAGGGGAGCTTGCAGTATACTATGTAGATATTGAGTATGACACGATTGACGTATTCCACATTATCGAGAGCGATGCATGGGAAATAGCTTTTTATATGGCAGATCGGCCCGAAGATAAATGTATCGTAAAACTTGACAATCAGTTTAAGCTTATTTCAGTTGAATAATTATACTTTTGCAAACGGCATAGACAAAACAGTGCCGTTTGCATTTGTTTTGCGCAACGACTTGATTTTTTAAAAATTTATGATATTATAATATAGGTAATAATATTTATTCACGGAGGATAAAATGAGAGCTATTGTGACGGTAGTCGGTAAGGATAGGGTAGGAATAATTGCAAATATTTGTACGTCGCTTGCAGAGTACAATATAAATATACTCGATATTTCGCAGACGGTAATGAGCGAATTTTTTACTATGTCAATGCTTGTTGATGCATCAAAGGCGAATGAAGCATTTGATGTTATTTGCGAAAATTTTTCCGAAAAGGGAAAAGAAATGGGAATGTCCATAAGAGTACAGCGTGAAGATATATTTAATGCGATGCACAGCATTTGATAAGCTTTAACGGAACGGAGTAAGTAAATGTTAAACCAGAAAGCCATATTTCAGACGCTTGATATGATAGATCATCAAAATCTTGATATTCGTACTATAACTATGGGAATAAATCTCCTTGACTGTGCTGATACGGATATAAACAAGTGTGCTGATAAGATATACGATAAAATATGTAAAAAAGCCCGTGATCTTGTTTCTACGGGTAATTCCATCGAAAGGGAACTAGGAATTCCCATTGTTAACATAAGAATATCGGTTACTCCAATCTCTCTTGTTGCTGCCAGCTGCAATGACAATAATTACGTTGTTCTTGCAAAAGCTATGGATAAGGCGGCAGACAGCTGCGGTGTAAATTTTATAGGTGGATTTTCTGCTCTTGTACATAAGGGCTTTACCGAAAGTGATCTTAAATTAATTAATTCGATTCCCGAAGCGCTTGCAGTTACGGAAAAGGTATGCTCAAGCGTAAACGTTGCCACCACAAAGGCCGGCATAAATATGGATGCAGTTAAGCTCATGGGAGAGATAGTCAAGAAGTCTGCGGAGCTTACTGCCGACCGTGATGGACTGGGGTGTGCAAAGCTTGTTGTGTTTGCTAATGCTGTTGAGGATAATCCTTTTATGGCAGGGGCATTTCACGGAGTCGGAGAACCTGAATGTCAGATAAATGTAGGTGTATCGGGCCCCGGTGTTGTTCACTGCGCACTCAAAGAAGCAAAAGGTCAGCCTTTGGATGCCGTTGCAGAATTGATAAAGAAGACAGCCTTTAAGATTACAAGAATGGGTCAGCTTGTGGCTCAGGAAGCATCTTCAAGACTTGGAGTGCCTTTCGGAATAGTTGACCTGTCCCTCGCTCCTACTCCTGCTATCGGAGACAGTGTTGCAAGAATATTAGAGGAGATAGGACTTGAGATATGCGGTACTCACGGAACGACAGCCGCTCTCGCAATGCTTAACGATGCAGTCAAGAAGGGCGGGCTTATGGCTTCTTCCAGCGTTGGCGGGCTTTCAGGTGCATTTATCCCCGTATCAGAGGATGAGGGCATGATAGCGGCAGCAAAGTGCGGAACACTTACCATTGATAAGCTTGAGGCAATGACTTGCGTATGTTCTGTGGGACTTGATATGATAGCCATTCCCGGAGATACTTCTGCCTCTACGATATCAGCAATAATTGCCGATGAAGCAGCTATAGGTATGATAAATGCTAAGACTACTGCGGTAAGAGTTATTCCGGCTCCCGGAAAGAACGTTGGGGATATGGTAGAATTTGGAGGACTTCTCGGTTCTGCACCTATAATTCCCGTTCATTCTGAATCTTCAGAGGTATTTATTTCCCGCGGAGGAAGGATCCCCGCACCGGTACATAGCTTTAAAAACTAAAATAAAAACCTTTGTCGGTTTATACCGACAAAGGTTTTTTAATTTCCGAAGTCAAAAACGATTTTACCGTTTTCGAGTTTTAGATATGAATCAAAGCTTTTACCCGTTCGCCTGGATATGAAGCCTTGTATTTTTGATGTGCGGCCTGTTTCGAGCAGAAGTTTTGCGTTTTGTACGGATACCACTCTCCCGCAAATAGGGGAGTTCAGACGGAATTCGCATCCGTCTTTTCTCTTTGAACATTCGTATCCGTAACGCCCTCTAATGACCGTTTCACCGCACAGAGGACATTTACCTATTTCATCACCGTAAAATCCGCTTTCCGTATCCGTTTCCGGAGCTCCGATACAGTCTTTGTTTTTAAATACCTGTGATATTTCTTCCTTAACAATGATAAGAGATTCGTCTATACTTATCTCACCGCGATATACTTTCTTTAACGCCTTACCCATTTCCGCAGTCTTAAACTTATCCATAGAAATATTCATATGCATAAGCGATTCAATAAGATATTCGCCGCCGGGGAGAATGTGATATACGTCCTTTTTAAGCTCAATGTAATGACTTTTTCGGGCGTTGTCAATAATTCCTGTTCTGGTAGCTTCAGTGCCGAGCTCAAGACCTTCAAAAATTGCTTTGTATTCTTCGTCGTCATTTTCCTGGTCTGTAATGGCTTTTTCATCCTTGAAAGGGTTTTTCAAATAATTATTCAAGGTCTCAATGGTGTAATGCCTGGGCGGGGTAGTCTCTTTTTCTACAGGCTTAAAATTTGTGTTTATAATATCTCCCTTGTTTAATAAGGGCAGTATCTTATCTTTTGCGTTGTAATCATCATATTTTGTCCATCCGGGCTCAACGATGACGGTGCCTTTTAAGGTGAATTGCTCAAGTATACTGTAGTCATCACCTATGAGGTCAATGATTATTTCTGTTTTTTCCGCAATACACTCTTTATCGCAAAATACCGCTATAAAACGTCTGAATACAGTAGAATATACCTGCATCTCTTTTTCGCTTAATTTGGATCTGTCGGGTATTTTGTATGTGGGGGTAAGAGCGGAGTGAGACTCGATTTTTTTATCGTCGAATATGCTTTTTTTATCCTTGAAGGATACGGGATATCCAATCTCCTTGCAATTTGAAATTATTTGCTTTATTTTATCTTTTTCTGCTGTTGCAAGATATTCGGAGTTTGTTCGCGGATAGGTCAAATAACCTGCTTCATAAAGTTTTTGTACTATCTCAAGGCTTTCTGCCATTGACATCTTATACTTTTTTCCGAGTACGTTTTGCAGCTTTGAAAGGGAATAGAGCTTGCCCGGAAATATACTCTCTTTTTTTCTTTTTACAGAGCTTACTACCGCTTTTGCATCGTTGTATTTTTGACAAAGTGAAATGGCTTTTTCATACTCTTCTTTTGAAAATTTCTCTTTGCTTGTAAGCTGTACAGTCTCACCGTTTGTTTTAGCATCGCTCACAATGGCATAATATTTTTCGGCAACGAAATTTCTTATCGCCATATCTCGGTCATAAATTGCCTTTACAATAGGCACAATTACTCTTCCGACGCGCAGAAGTGTGCCGGATTTAAGAGTGGCGTAGCGAGTCAAATTTGTTCCGTAAAGCCAGTCCATATACATTCTCGCATATCCTTCGCATGCGATATTGTCATATTCGTTTTCACTTTTCAGTTCCGCAAGAGCTTTACGTATTGTTTGGGGTGTCTGATCGGGGAGCCAAAGGCGCATGAGATCCTTGTTTTTTACACCGCTTTTTTCCATACATATTCGTATTATGATCTCGCCCTCTCTGTCGGCGTCTCCTGCATTTATCAGAGTATCTACATCGTCACGGAGGCAAAGAGATTTTATAAGTTCAAACTGGCGCTTTACCCCGCTATCCTCTTTTTTGTTTTGATCTTTTCTTAGGCCAAATCGGAAATCTTCAGGAAAACAGGGAAGATTATCAAGAGTCCAACGTTCGGGTCTGCTTGAGGGGTCGGAATATGATTCAATATCGGCAAGACTGAAAAGATGACCGAATGCCCAGGTTACTATATATTCTTTGCCCTCGAGATATCCGTTTCTGTTTTTCATATCTCCGATGGCTGATGCAATATTCCGCCCAAGACTGGGCTTTTCCGCAATAATAAGCTTCATACGATTTCCTTAAGTTTTCTTTTGCTGCTTTCAGATGTTTTCAGATTCCTCGCTGCATTCTCCGGATACGTCGCTGCTTTTTTGCTGTATATCCTCAAGATACTTCATTTCATCATCGCTTATCTCGTCAATGATGAGGTAAGGATCCTCTTCGAGATCCGGACAGAGATCTCCGTATTCTACGGGATTCCTGAGAGCTCTGATAAGAGAAGGCCTTTTTTTCTTGATCACTGTATCAACTATACAAATACAGACAAATAATGACAAGGATATTATAGATATGATCGAGCCGTATACGTAGCAATTCGGGACGTATTCCATACGTATCTCGTGCTCGCCTGCATCTACGTCAAATGCCATAAGAGCATCGCAGGTTTTTGTCTGAGCGGTCTTTTTACCGTCAACGTATATTCTCCATCCCTCGTCATACGGAATGCTTGTGAATACAGTGGTTCTATCCTCGGGAGCAGTGATATTGCCCAAGATATTGTCATGCTCAAAGCTCGTGATCTCTAATTGTGATTCACTTAATTTTTGAATCGCTTCTTCCCATATGGTAAGGTCAAGATAATAAAAATATGTGCCTGTATTTGATTTTATATAAAGATTCTCTTCTTCAAGGCGGAGCCTTAACATTATTTCTTCGCCTTCGTTGAAGCTGCCGAGCTGGTTTATACTAGTCTTGTCTTTTGTAAACAGATCGTCAAATTCTTCGTTATTAAGGAGTACGGTACATTCTCTTCTGTAGTCCGTGGGAAAATAGTAGTAGATGGTGCTGTCGTTGGGTACGGTAAGTTCATAGGTTACAAAAGCAGTTGTTTTATCTGACGTAGGCAAAAATCTGTAGTGCCCGGAAGTTACCGCGGTGTTGCAGCCCTGTGTCGTTACATTGTGCTCTATCGGTTTGAATACCTCTATTTTTTCATCGGAGCCGAGCATTCTCGTAACCATTTTGTTCATAAGATCAAAGGGCGAGCTTGCTTTATCTGTTAAAAGTCCGTATATATCCTCGTTTACACAGTATGCAAGACTGAGCGCATAAGGATTTTCATAGGTATAAAGATTATTAATAGAGTCTATGAAGATATTGCTGTAGGGATAATGGAGCTGCTCGTTCTCATAAATAACGTATTTTATACCGAGAAGAGCATCGTTTACAGGTGTTCCGCCAAAATACCTTGACCAATGTGACTCGGCTGCATAGCCCATATAATGCAAGAAGTTTATAACGGGCTTATTAAGAGTTGAGGTGGAGTTTGATATGCCGTAGAATCCCAGCGCCATAGGGTCGTTGGTCTTTTTATAGTCATCTTTCTCCATACGGAAAAATTCGCCGTTGTCATATTCCTTGATGTAAGCAACGGAATCATCGTATTTATCGATGTATTCAACGTAGGCTTTTCTTTTTCCGTAAACAACGTCATCGTCGAAATAGTACACATTCAGTATTGCATTTCCGAAAAGCTCTGCGCATACTGCGATAAGCAGTACCAATGCATATATACGTTTGGTGTCATGCTTAAAGAAATACAGTATGGCGAGATGCATAAATATAAGGGCGAGGTTGATAAATATAAACCAATCGTCAAGATATTCATAATCCTGCTTCTGTATAATAATAAGTAAAACTGCATAAAAGGCCGATATACCGAATATTGACCTTATACTTATATCTTTTATGGAATCAATAGCTTTGTATGCCAATACGACAAGGAAGAAGCATAGCATAAAGCTGTATCTGTAGTTAAGCCAATTGGGCTTTTGAAATCCGTGCCATACGATATCAACCGTGGAAAGAGTAAAGGACATCACAAGCACGGTAATAAGAATACCGCTGAATATCTTTTCTCTTCCGCTTATCTTATTTGACATAAAATACACGGGGACAAGAAGCAGAGTAAGGATACCGCAATATACAAAGGGAAGCCCCGTGGGACGAACGGTATCATAGGAATTTGCAAAAAATTTAGTCGCAAGATCAAGCACGTCAAATCTGAGAGACAATTTGAAGTTGGGGTCAGAGAATGTGGTTTTTCCGAATGTTAGTGAATAATATGCCGATAAAACAATTATAGCAGATATACCGATGGCAATAAGTGTGAAGAGCGCCGTGCGGAGAAGTGTTTTTACGAAATGAAGCTTCTCATCGCTATAGTTATTGTCTTTTCTTGAAAAATAGTAGTAGAAGAAATAGAGTGCAGTAAATATGCACATCATGTATCCGATGTAATAATTGGAAAGAAGTGCCATTGCAAGAGATATAACGTAAAGTTTGTATTTTCTCTTTTTAATAATGGATTCAATTCCGTAAACGAGAAGAGGAAGCCAGAATAACTCATCGATCCACATCGTGTTATGCGCCTGAATTATTGCATAAGAGCAGAGGGCGTACATGGTTGAGAATATGATTATATTTGTATATGACGCTTTTTTTGTCTTATAAAGATAGAACGCCATTGCGGACCCGCAAAATCCTGCTTTCAGTACCAGTATAAGATAAATTGCCTCGCAAATGTATTTTTTCGGGAACAGACAAACTATATATGAAAGGGGGCTTGCAAGATAGTATGCGTATATACCCATAAATTCTCCGCCGAGAGCGCGACCAAATGAATAGAGCAGACTTCTGCCTTCGTAGACCATTGCACGCAGTTCCTCAAAGAAATAAACATATTGCCCGTTAAGATCTAAAACGAGCACCGCCATTCTTCCGAAGGGCCATACCTGCCATACGGCATAAAGCAGGAAGGTAAGACCTGCGGGTATAAGAAAAGCCCAGAGCAGGAATTTGTATTCTTTAAAAATATTTTTGACTTTATTTCCGAAGCCGCAGGCGTGATCAAGATTAATTAAATTACTATTAGTCATTCCTCAGTGCCTTTCTTTAAAACCGATTTAATATTTTTTTCTATTTTTATACGTTCTACCGTAAAATCACGGCCGCATCCGCAGCATTTCAAACGTAGATCCGAACCGATCCTTAATACCTCCATATTGTATGAACCGCAAGGATGCGCTTTTTTCATTAAAAGGATATCTCCCGCTTCTATCTTTTTGATCTTTTCCATTTCAACCTCGTTGTTGATAAAAATATACATTATATATTATACCATCAGCTCCGATGCTTGTAAACCGATTGCGGTCCTTTAATTGTTAATTTTTTTATGTCATATTTCCCAAAAAAAAATATATTTTTTGTACAAAAGATATATTGCATTTATAAAGTATAAATGGTAAAATGAATTGAGAAATTGTCCTAGAAAAAGGAGAACGATATGAAAAAATATATGCTAAGAATTCTTTGTTTTTTATTAGCAGGTATGGCTATTTTTTCTTCCTGCGGTACAGAAACTGATACTTTGACCGAAACAGAAACCGCATCTGAAACAGAAAGACATACCGAGACAGAAGCTGAAACCGAGACAAAAGCTCCCGAAAAGTATGAAGATTGGACAAAATACGGTCTTCAGGTCGACGAGGATGGCGTTATCAGACTTGATGGTGAGGCATATTATGCTATGGGCGTAAATTTCCACGGGCCTGTATCAATGAGCTTGGGCGGTATAGATCTTGATCCTTATTTTAAAACACTTGCCGATAACGGAATTCCTTATTGCAGAATACAGTTTGGCGTGTTCTATGCAAACGAAGTAATTATGGCAGTAAATGAGAGAAACCGTAATTATGAGGCTTTCTATAAAGCTATGGATGACGTCGTTGCTACTGCTGAAAAATATAACATTGGTCTTATAGCATCTTTATTCTGGAATTTGGATGCATACGCTACATACGCCAAGGAATCCTTGGATGCATTGAACGATCCCGAAAGCAGAACAATGGGATTTATCAGTTCGTATATTACCAAGGTTGTCGGAAAATATAAGGAATCTCCTGCAATCTGGGCATGGGAAATAGGCAATGAAGGTAACCTTTCCGTTGACCTTAATACAAGTGTATACGAGGGCTCTGACGGAACTCAGAAGATCATAACAACTGACTTGCTTACAAAATATTACGAGCTTGTCGGTGAAATGATACGCAAGGAAGACCCTTATAGAATGATTACAGGCGGAGATGCTGCTCCCAGAGGAAGTTCAATGGCTCTTTATAATACCAAGGGTGGAAGCTGGAGTCCCGCAAACAGTTACGATGATTTTAAGACGGCATTCCAGTGGTATACTCCCGAGCCTCTTGATACGATAAGCTTACACTATGCTGACGTTGCTATGATAAAGAAGTACGTTAAGATGGCAAAAGAACTCAAGATAGGTCTTTTTATAGGTGAGTTCCATGCCGGTGACGGTATGTTTGAAAATCCTTTGGATGCACTCAGCGCTGAAGATAGCAGCAAAGAAGCAAGAGAGCAGAAGAAGTGGCTTGAATACCGTAACATGTGTAAAAGTGCCGGCGTACAGCTTGCAACCGCATGGTGTTACGGAAGATATATCCAGCAAAGCTACGATCCAACAACTATTGAATACGGTATGGTAGACGGAATCTATCAGAACGTACATATGTTTGAAGGTTTAATCGACATTAATAAGACATACCGCGAACAGGGAAAGCAGAATACATCCGTTTATTGGGAAAAGACAACTGCTCTTGTAAATACCGCGGAATAAGATATTAAATTTTGGAAACGACTGTGTTCGACTTTTGATTTACACGGCTTGTATTATAATTATATCATGATCTTCTTGTTGTGAATAGAATTATGGTATGAGGTGATATAGTGAATACAAAAGATGGAAAAGAAGTCCCTATGGGGCTTGGTATGGCATTACTGTCTAATCCGAGAGCGTTTATTAATTTTGTTCAGCTTTCGGCAGATAAGCAGGAACAATTTATAAACGGAACACAAAATATAAAAAGTAAGAAGGAAATGGACAAATACGTCAGTACACTTCTTTAAAAAAAAGGGAACATTATTGGCGAGATCTTATAACGAAGGTTTCAAAAACATGTGGTAAAGACAATTGACATAGTAATCGCAGATGTTTATTTGAATGGATATACGGTAATGTATGTATTGTCCGAAACACTTAAGGAAACATATCGTGAAAGAAATTGGCGTCTTGTTCCATAATTTAAGCTATCCGAACAATCAATAATCAGATTGGTTTGTTCGGGTAGTTTTATATTATTGGAGCGAGTATGTATCTTATGAATAAAAAGCCATCTTTGAATATGCTTTCAAACTAGGTGTGCAGATCTCGATGGGATTTTAATCGAAAAACTTAACGGCAAGGATATAAATTCCTTGCCGTTTTTCTATATGTGTAAATCGTATTTCGTTTTGAACTTTAACAAAATACAAACAAAATTCAAATCTTTCAAAAATATACTTTTGATATATTGAAAGTGTAAAATCGGAAAATTCTATTTTGGAGATGGAGTATGAAAAGAAAATATAAGATCAGTACGGGCAAGGAAATGATAGAGCGCGAATACAACTACATCCCCGTTCGGTTTATCATTGCTGTTCTAATTACTCTTTTTGAGATACTTGCTATCATCGGTATTGTGGTTGCGTGCTGCTACTATATTCCGTATTTTTATATCGCCGCATGGATAACCGAGATATTCTGCGTCATCAAGATCATTGCCTCGGATGACAACCCCGATTACAAAGTTCCGTGGCTCTTGTTTGTTCTAATATTACCGATTGCGGGATTTATGCTATATTTCCTTTTCTACTCTCGAAAGCTCGGAAAGAAATTCATTCGCCGTCTTGAAGAATTGAAGAAATATCAGTATGAAAAAGGGTACGAGGAGATTCTTGACAGATTAGAATATGAGAGCCTTCACGCTTCGGCGCAGGCAAAGATGATATGCTCTGTTTCAGGGACAAGCACATTTACGAATACGAAGCAGACCTATTATCCGCTTGGCGAAGATATGTGGCAAGCAATGCTACCCGACCTTGAAAAAGCTGAAAAGTTTATCTTTATGGAGTATTTTATTATAGAGGAAGGAACGTTTTGGGACTCTATTTTAGAAATTTTAAAACGCAAAGCATCCAAAGGTATTACGGTCAGAGTGCTTTACGATGACATCGGTTGTATGAGTACGCTCCCCGGCGACTATCACAAGCAGCTTGGTAGATTTGGTATTGAAGCAAAACCGTTCTCTCGGTTGCGCGGACAAGCCGACAGCGAGTTCAACAACCGCAGCCACCGCAAGATCTGTGTCATTGACGGCAAGGTGGGTTACACGGGCGGTGTGAACATAGCTGACGAGTATATAAATAAGATTGTGCGCTTCGGCCATTGGAAAGATACTGCTATTCGCCTTGAAGGTGAAGCAGTATGGGAGCTGACACGACTGTTCCTCACAGACTACGGTATCAACGTAAAGAAATTGCCCGAAACAAAGTTCGAGCTTTATCCAAAGCAAAACGAGATACGTGCTGACGGATATGTGATTCCGTTTGGCGACGGCCCCTCTCCGCTGTATGATCGCCGTGTCGGAAAGAGCGTCCTGCAAAATATGCTTGCCTCGGCTATAAAATATATGTATATGACCACGCCTTACCTTATTATAGATAACGATCTGTGTCAGAGCATTGAAAACGCTGCCCTGCGCGGTGTGGACGTGCGTATCATCGTTCCGCATATTCCCGATAAAAAACTTGTT
>SVSF01000043.1 GCA_015064425.1 Oscillospiraceae bacterium
TGAAAAGCAGACTCAAGAACTTTCTTAACCCCATGTTTGTATGCACGCTTTTAGGTATAATTATAGGTCTTTCCGGCATTCCCATTCCTGAATTTTTGAGTTCTGCTGCATCCGCGGCGGGAAATTGCATGTCCCCCGTTGCGATGCTTATCACAGGTATGGCTGCGGCACGCATTGATATCAAAAAGGTAATCAAGATAAAAAAGATATACGCCGTATCATTTTTAAGACTCCTCGTATATCCCTCGATATTTTTGATTCTTCTTGCTTTTATTTCGATTCCCAAAACATTTGCTACGTGTATTATTTGTATGCTTTCGATGCCACTGGGACTTAACACTGTAATAATTCCTGATGCACACGGCAAGGATACAACAGTTGCATCAGGTATGTGTCTGCTATCCCATCTTTTCGGATGTGTTACTATACCGCTCGTATTTACGGTATTTGAGCTACTTATATGATACTTGACAAATGGAATTAAATACAATATAATCAAAATAATCAAAAACTGCCACCGGGTAGGAATGTAAAACCATTCACAAACACGCCGCTAGGTCTTAGAAGACGTGTTTATGAGTGGTTTTTTTATGAGGAATTCTATGAATAAATTATTTGGCACTCTAAATAAAAAAGATGTTTTTCTTTGGATGATGTCTTTACTGACCGTAATGATATGCAATCTGTTGACCCCGACTAAGGATACGGTAACATTATTAGCTACTCTTATTGGAGTAACTGCACTTATATTCGTCGCCAAAGGCGATGTTTTGGGACAAATCTTAACTTTCATTTTTGCCATTCTGTATTCCGTAACCGCTTTCAAATTCAGATATTGGGGAGAAATACTTACATATATGGGTATGTCAGCCCCTATTGCTGCACTATCTGCAATATCATGGTTAAGAAATCCATATAAAAAAGGTATACGTGAAGTCAAAATAAAACATATCGGGATAAAAGGATACGTAATTCTTACGGTTCTTACAGTTGCCGTTACACTTTTATTTGGAGCAGTCCTATATTTTTTTGATACTCCCAATCTCTTTTTCAGCACATTATCAACATCTACAAGCTTCTTAGCTTCGTCGCTTATGTTTTTGAGAAATTCAAACTATGCGCTTGCATATGCAGCAAACGATATAGTTCTTATCGTGCTTTGGATCTTGGCATCTGCGGAGGATATAGTATACGTACCCATGGTAGCCTGTTTTATAATTTTTCTAATAAACGATATATACGGATATATCTGCTGGAGGAAACGGGAAATAAAACAGAGCACACCCGAATAAGTAACATAAAAAGCCGACACTCGTTCGAGTATCGGCTTTTAATTATATTTTTAGATCTTGTAGAAACGTTTTGCATTTTCAAAGCATATTCTCAATACATCCTCGTATGATAGCTCCTTTAATTCAGCTATTTTTCTTGCCGTATACATAATATTAGCCGAATTATTAACCGTTCCCCTCATAGGCTCGGGGGCAAGATAGGGACAATCAGTTTCGAGAAGCAATCTGTCTATAGGAACACTTTTAACCACTTCCGCAAGCCTTGAAGCATTTTTAAAAGTAACAACTCCGGAAAAAGATACGTACCAGCCTCTCTTCACAAGTTCTTTTGCAAGCTCAATGCTTCCGCTGAAACTATGGAATACTCCCTTTACCTTAGGAAACTCCTTTATAATATCAAAGCAAGGTCCGTGAGCCTCTCTGTCGTGTATTATAACCGGCATATCCAATTTTTCCGCCAAGCTCATCTGTAAGCGCATCCATTTCTGTTGAAGAGGAGCATATTCTTGATCATAGTGATAATCAAGTCCTATCTCACCCAATGCGAGACATTTGGGGTGAGCCAGTTGTTCTCTAAGCTTATTGATAGCATACGCTTCATCTGCAATGTCAAGAAGCTCATGTGGATGAAATCCGCAAGCGGCATATATATTTTCATACTTTTCAGCAAGATGCAAACTGAAATCATTGGTACAAAGATTTGTACCGACGTTTACAATTATTCCGACATTTTTTTCATTGAAAAGATCCGCAATAAGGCTTTCACGGATCTTTTCAAATTTTTCATCGTCATAATGTGCATGTGTATCAAATATAAGCGGAGCCATTATCTTATTCTCGTTCCTAAAGGAAGACTCTGATCGGGGAACACTACCTTTATATCGTCCTCTCCTCCCGCGAGTATCATACCTTGACTCTCCTGACCGCAAAGAACAGCAGGTTTAAGGTTCGTAACCACGATAACCTTCTTACCGATAAGATCTTCAGGCTTATAGAACTTTGCAATTCCCGAAACGACCTGTCTCTGCTCGTATCCGAGGTCTATTTGAAGTTTAAGAAGCTTTTTAGCCTTCGGTACGTTTTCGCAAGCGATAACTTTAGCGACACGGAGTTCTGTCTTCATAAAGTCTTCGATGCCGATCTCGGGTACGTCCTCGGGTTTATCTACGCAGGGTTCTTTTTCCTCTTCTTTAGGCATCTTTGCAGCTATTTCAGCCAAAAGCTTTTCAGCATCTATTCTTGAGAAAAGCATCTTTGCCTCTCCTATAGTTCTGCCGCTTTCGAGACCGCCGAACTCAACACTCTTTACATCCGTGTTAAGCTGAGCAAGTATCTCCTTAGACGTAGAAGGCATAAAAGGTTCAAGCATTACCGCTCCAAGTCTTATTGCTTCAAGAAGATTATATATTACGGTACCCAAACGTCCCTTTGTACTCTCATCCTTAGCGAGTATCCAAGGTGTGGTCTCGTCGATATACTTGTTTGCACGGCGAAGCATTGTAAATACAGCTTCAAGAGCATCGGCGATCTTGTATCCGTCCATATTCTCGCACATAGATGCATATGCTTCGACACAAGCGGCCTTAAGCTCAGCATCCGGTCCTTCATCTGCTTCCGGAGCGGGCACGACACCGCCGAAATATTTGCTGGTCATAGCAAGCGTACGGCTTACAAGGTTACCGAGATTATTTGCAAGGTCTGTATTATATTTTGTAATTATATCTTCATAAGTTATACTTCCGTCTGCAGAATAAGGCATCGCAGAAAGCACATAATGACGCACTCCGTCAACACTGAATATCTCCGCAAGATCATCGGCATAAATAACGTTTCCTCTGGATTTACTCATCTTATCCGTGCCGAAATTCAGCCAGGGATGACCGAATATCTTTTCCGGCAGCGGAACGTCCAACGCCATAAGAATTATAGGCCAATAGATTGCATGAAATCTCATAATATCTTTACCGATAATATGAACGCTGGCAGGCCAGTAATTCTGATAAAGCTCACCGTTATCATCGACTCTATATCCGAGAGCGGTTATATAGTTTGAAAGTGCATCTATCCAAACGTATATTACGTGCTTGGGGTCAAAAGGTACTTCAATTCCCCACTTGAATGAAGTTCTGGATACGCAAAGATCCTGAAGACCTGTTTTAAGGAAATTATTTACTATCTCCTTCTGACGTGCTATAGGTTCAATAAAGCCGGGATGATCCTCAATATACTTTAAAAGTCTGTCCTGATAAGCACTCATACGGAAAAAGTATGCTTCTTCCTTCATTCGCTGAACAGGACGGCCACAATCGGGGCATTTTCCGTCAACTACCTGCGTTTCGGTAAAGAATGATTCGTCGGGTTCACAATACCAACCCTCGTACTCACCTTTGTATATGTCGCCTTTATCGTAAAGCTTTTTGAATATTTTCTGCACAGTTTCCTCATGATAGTCATCTGTAGTTCTGATAAACTTATCATAGGTCGTATCCATCAGATCCCAGATCCTCTTGATATCAGCCGCAACGTTATCAACGTAAGCCTTGGGTTCGATACCGGCTTCCTTTGCGAGATTTTCTATCTTTTGTCCATGCTCATCTGTACCGGTCAAAAAATAAACGTCGTAGCCGCGAAGCCTTTTGTATCTTGCTATAGCATCTGTGAGAATTATCTCGTAGGTATTGCCTATATGAGGCTTTCTTGAAGCATAGGCTATGGCGGTTGTAATGTAAAATTTTTCTTTATTCATAATGATCTCCTGAACTTTTCGGACAAATGAGCCCGAAAGCATTTTGATTTAATAGTTTTCTTCTATAATACGTGTGATAAGATCTGCAATAGCGCCATCATCGCAATGACATACTTTGATCTTCGCTATCTGTAATATGTTGCTGCTTGCATTTGAAGGCGCTGCCGACACATCAGCTCTTAATAGCATTTCTCTATCGTTTTCATAATCCCCAATTGCAAAAATTGTCTTCTCTTCTCCAAACTCATTTTTATAGTAGTCTCTCACCAGATCTATGGCATATCCCTTATTTATTCCTTTTGGCATTATTTCCATACAACGGTTTGAAGATCTGGTTATTTCAAATTCATTCCCGTACAATTCTCTTATTTCTCCCAAAAGAATATCGCTTATTATCTCGGAAGGACCTATGACAACACTTTTGATCCATTCTTTGCCCCTAACACTTTCTATCGTAGGATTTGAGACAAGCTTACATTCTCTAAGATGAACGTTGAATTTTAATTCGGGATACCTCTCCTTAACGGATATAAGGTAATCTGCTATTTTTTCGGAATCGTAATAAGAATGATTTATAACACGATTTCTTGCTAAATCGTATATATATGCTCCGTTGTAATGTACCATAGGAGCATTAACTACTTCCTTATAGTTTGGCATAAGACCTGCAAAATAATCTGAGCCTCTTCCTGTTGCGAAGGAAAAGCTTCCACCCATTTTTTTAAACAGATCTATCGCTTCGGTATTCTTTAAAACACCCTCTTCACTGTTTTTTTTGAAGGTGCGATCAAAGTCCGAGTAGATCACAATACTACTGCAATCTTTTAACATCTTATCATCCCTTTATAAGTTCCAAAACCTTTTTAAAATACGGAGGCAATTCGCTGTCAAACCTCATGTACTCTCCGCTAATCGGATGAACAAAACCCAATGTCTTTGCGTGCAAACACTGTCCGCAAAGCAATTCCGAATGCTTGACTTGGAATTTGTTTTTAAGTTCGCCGTATACGTCGTCACCCAAAACCGGATGTCCGAGACTCTGCATATGAACTCTTATCTGATGAGTTCTTCCGGTCTCCAAACGCAGTTCAATATGAGAAAATCCATCGTATTCCTCTATAACACGATAGTGAGTAACAGCTTTCCTTCCGTCGGAAACTATTGCCATCTTTTTTCGGTCCTTCGGATGTCGCCCTATAGGAGCATTTACCGTCCCTTCCGCTTCTTTTAAATGGCCTATAATGACAGCCTGATACTTTCTCTCAAAAGAGTGGACCTTTATCTGATCTGCAAGTCCAATGTGTGACACGTCATTCTTTGCAACAACAAGAAGTCCGCTGGTGTTTTTATCTATTCTGTGGACGATCCCGGGACGTATTATCCCATTTATCCCCGAAAGCGAATCACGACATCGGAACAAAAGCGCATTCACTAGCGTACCGTCATAGTTTCCGGGAGCGGGATGTACCACCATATCTTTCGGCTTGTTAACAACTATAAGATGCTCATCCTCAAAAACAATATCAAGAGGAATGTCCTGCGGTACCACCTCAAGAGTCTTTGCCTCTCTGTCGAGAATATCTACCGCGTCACTTTCTTTTACCTTGTAATTTTTGTTTTCACACTTACCATTCACAAGAACATAGCCTTCAGCTATTATATTTTGAGCAGCAGAGCGGGTCATCCCGCTCTGCTTCGCTACATAGACATCAAGTCTTGAATATTCATCCATAAAGAACAGACGTCCTCATTCTTCAATTTCTGTATTCTTTTTAGGCTTTATATCAAACAGTTCCTGTTTCTCTACAAACAGAATATCGATAGCAAGTAATGCGGCACCGACACAAATAAATATATCCGCAACATTAAATATAGCGAAATTTATAAGTGTAAAATCGAAAAAATCAACAACGTATCCGGCAGATATTCTGTCGATCATATTTCCGATACCGCCACCGCCTATCATTCCGAGAGATACGAAGAAGAAGGGGCTTGCTTTTCTGAACATCACTCCTGCAGCTAATATAAGCAGCATAGCAATTACTGTAACTGTAATAAGCAGCCATCTTCTGTCACTTAGCATACTGAATGCAGCTCCGCTGTTAAGACAGAAAGTCAGTTCAAAAACATCCTTCCATAAGGGATATGATCCTATGGGCTTAAGATATTTTACAGCGACATTTTTTGTTACCTGATCCGAAATTACCGCTATAGCGGCAATTGCCGTAAAAAGAATAGCGTTTAATATTATTCTGCGATTATCTTTTGACAACGCTCGCATATAAATCCATCCTCTGTTTTGACGCCTGAGGTAGAGTGCTTCCAGCATCTGTCGCACTTTTCTCCGTCAGCCTCAAATACTTCGATCTTGATTCCGCTTACCGTATCGGCAAAAGCAGTCTCGGGAGCAGCTGTGTTGTATATCTCAGCCTGAGAGACGATAAACACGGAAGAAAGCTCAGGCTCAAGGTCCGCAAGTTGAGAATACACTTCTTTATCTTCTGCGTATATCTTTATCTTCGCTTCGAGAGACTTTCCGATTATCTTATTTGCTCTTGCAATTTCAAGCGCTTTCATAACATCATCGCGGAGAGCAAAAAGTTTGTTCCAACGCTCCTCGATCTCGGGTGTGCTGTATTCGGGCACTACCTTTGGCATATCGTTGAGCATTACGCTTCTCTTATCATCGGAATCAGCATGAGGCATACTCTGCCATATCTCTTCTGCGGTAAAGGAAAGAAGGGGGGCAAGTATTCTCGTAAGTGCATTTAGTACAAGATACATTACAGTCTGAGCAGATCTGCGGTCTTTAGAATCTTTCTTTTCAACGTACACGCGGTCCTTTGTTATATCAACATAAAGTTTTGACATATCAATGGTGCAGAAATTATTTACTGCATGATAGATGAGATGGAACTCGTATCCTTCATAAGCCTCCATAACCTCTTTTATGAGAGCATTAAGTCTTGAAAGTGCCCATCTGTCTATCTCTGGCATATCCGACACAGAAACGATATCTCTATTGGGATCAAAATCGTTTTCATCGCCAAGGTTAGCAAGCATGATACGCGCTGTGTTTCTTATTTTACGATAGATTTCGGAAAGCTGCTTGAGTATTTCCTTGGAGATCTTTGCATCTGCTGTATAGTCAACGGATGATACCCAAAGACGAAGTATATCAGCACCGTTTGTCTTTACAACGTCAATGGGAGAAATACCGTTGCCGAGAGACTTGGACATCTTTCTGCCTTCCATATCCACTACCATACCATGTGTAAGTACGCTCTTATAAGGAGCAACACCTCTTGTAGCCACAGAAGTGAGAAGTGACGACTGGAACCATCCTCTGTATTGGTCATTTCCTTCGAGATAAAGATCTGCAGGAAAATGATGGTCTTCTCTCTTGTCAAGAACGTATGCATAGGATGAACCGGAGTCAAACCATACGTCCATTATATCTTTTTCTTTGCGGAAGTTCTTTCCTCCGCACTTTGCACAGTGAGCAAGATCGCCGAGTATTTCTTCTGGGCTGTACTTAAGCCATGCATTGGAGCCTTCCTTTTCGAAGAGCTGAGCTATCTTTTCGATAGTTTCGGGAGTGAGAAGAGGTTCTCCGCATTCTTCGCAGTACATTATCGGAATCGGTACGCCCCATGCGCGCTGACGGGAAATACACCAGTCGGAACGGTCGCTTACCATATTATCGAGTCTTACCTCACCCCAGGAAGGGATCCATTTTACGCCCTTGATTGCCTCAAGAGCAGCATCCTTAAATCCGTCTACAGAGCAAAACCACTGTTCTGTTGCACGATAGATAATAGGCTTCTTGCAACGCCAGCAGTGCGGATACTGGTGAATGATGCTTTCTGTCTTAAGAAGAGCTCCGGATTCTCTGAGATCGTTGAGAATTACATGATTAGCCTCATCGGTCTTGAGTCCGCAGTATTTTCCTGCAGCTTCGTTCATTCTTCCTCTGCTGTCTACCGGTACTGTAATACCTATATAGTCATATTTTTTGCATACATTAAAGTCATCTTCACCAAAACCGGGAGCCGTGTGTACGCAGCCTGTACCGGATTCGAGCGTAACGTGATCGCCGACAATAATGTGGGAAGGTCTTTCCATAAAGGGATGCTCTGCAACGAGACCCTCAAGATCTGCACCTTTGAATTTTGCAACGACTTCATAATCTTCTATTACCTTTCCGATAAGCTCGGAAGCCATTACATAATATTCTCCACCCTTCTTGGCGAGAGAATACTCAAAATCAGGGCCAAGGCAGATCGCAAGGTTACCGGGAAGCGTCCAAGTAGTCGTAGTCCAAATAACAAAGTATACGTTGTCAAGTCCGCCGGTATATTCTGTAAAGAGTCCCTTGTCGTCGGACACCTTAAACTTTACAAATATTGATTCACAGGGATCTTCCTGATATTCGATCTCTGCTTCAGCAAGTGCCGTCTCATCATTAGGGCACCAATAAACGGGCTTCATACCCTTATAGATATAGCCATTTTCTGCCATCTTACCGAATATTCTGATCTGCTCAGCTTCGAATTCGGGAAGGATGGTAAGATAGGGATGCTCCCAATCGGAAAGAACACCCAGAGTCTTCATCTGAGCCATCTGGTTGCTTACATTCTCGCGTGCAAATTCGGCACAGAGTTCTCTAAACTTAAGAGGATCAACTTCGTTTCTGTTTATCTTATGCTTCTTAAGCATCTGATTCTCTATGGGAAGACCGTGTGTATCCCATCCGGGAATATAAGGCATCTTGTAGCCGCTCATATTCTTATATCTCATTATAAAATCCTTTAAGATCTTATTGAGAGCATGTCCAAGATGTATATCTCCGTTTGCATAAGGAGGGCCGTCGTGGAGGTTAAACAAGGGACGTCCTTCGTTCTTTTCAAGTATCAGAGAATATAGTCCTTCCTCCTCCCATTTCTTATAGATCTCAGGCTCACGCTGCGGAAGATTCGCACGCATGGAAAAGCTTGTATTCGGCAAATTAAGTGTACTGGTATAATCAGCCATTTTAAAACTCCTATTTCAATATAAAATTATTTACTGTCATTATCATCCGAGGTGCCTACGATATCATTAAGCAGACGAACGATCTCGTCGTCTATCTCGTCGTACTCATCCTCGCTTATTATTTTTTCGGAAGACACTTCTTCATTCTCGGCTCCGAATATTCTGTTGAGCTCGCTTATCATTCCTTCAAGCTCCTCGGGGTCTTCGTTATTTACCAGGATATCGGACGTTACATCAACATCTGCATCATCTTCAGGAATAACAATTTTAGAGACCTCTTCTATAATTTCGGCATCTTCGTTCTCGCTGTTATCATACAGTTCGTACTCACCGTCATTATCATAATCAAACTCAGATACAACAAGCGATGATATGTTTTCTTCTTTGAAGCTTCCCTCTTTTTCATCCGCATCTGCATCAACATCAGCGTCGGCATCGGGTCGGCTCTCCTTCAAAAGCCGTAAGCTTTCTTCTTCAAGACGCTTTTTCTCTTCTTCCTCTGTCTTTCTTGCAGCTATAGCTTCATTTTCTTCTTCGATCATCTGCTGTACAGCATCCTCGATCTTTTTCTTGTTTTCTTCGCTGTTTATTTCGGGATCTGCGGCAATCTCCGCATTTTCGTCGAATTCCTTGTCTTTGGCAATGACATCCCTCATTATTCTGTCAACAAATACCTCTTCGGATATCATCCACTCATCGTTGGTAAGTGCCTTGGTATTTATATCTTCTATGATCTGGATATGATTGCGGTATTTGTTGAATAAACTTGACCTGAACTCGTTTATCTGTTCGTCAAGCTTTGAAAGTATGTACTGCTGATACTCTACTTTGTTTTTGTATTCCGTAAGTATCTTGTTGCAGTTTTCTTTTGTGTTTTTCATCATATGCTCAGCACGCTCACAGGTCTCGTTTATAAGCTTTGAGCTTGCTGTCTGTGCATTGAGCATCGTTGCTTTTATTGCTTCTTCGTTTGATTTCAGTCTGTTATATTGAGCGGTAACGTTATTAAGCTTTCTTTTTAAAAGCTCATTCTGTACATATATCTCCGAATATTTTTCAATAATAAACTCAATATGCTGCTCAACCTCTTCCGGGCTGTATCCTCTCAGTACCTTTGTAAAATTCTGGCTTCGCAATTCCTCCGGTGGAAGCATGGATTCACCTCTCCTCTCATTCTGAATTCTTGTTTTTATATACACAAAATGCGGCAATCATCCATTGCCGCTGAAAGCCGACACCATAAATGCCGATATATTGATTTACATTGCGGGGAGTAAGGATCTTATTGAAAAATTTAAATGAAATACTTCTCTTATTAAAAGGCTATAGGGTAACTGCATTTATTTGCAATTACCCTTTATGCCTAATTAATCAGAATGATCCGTAGAGATCGTCATCAGCAGCTTTTGCACCTGTAGCCGCATCACCGGGCTGGTCAGCTATCTGCTCGCCGGATACATCAACATTGTCGGGAGTGATAACGAATGTATTGTTTGCAACACGCTTCATCTGTCCGTCGATGGAATATGCAACACCCGAAAGGAAATCTATAAGACGTCTTGCGGTTTCCTTATTTGTAGATTCAAGATTAAGTACTACGGTGCGCTTGTTGAGAAGGTGGTCTGCAATCTGAGTTACGTTCTTGAATGAGTCAGGCTTAACGACCTTAAGTTCAAGCGACGTGGAAGAAATTCC
The DNA here is from genome assembly GCA_015064425.1 of Oscillospiraceae bacterium. The sequence goes on from SVSF01000043.1 coordinate 10,768, forward strand.
GATACCGCCCTGATTGTAGTCCTGTACGTCCGACTGCTGAGAATAGCCGTAATCGTTGGGGTCAGCTTCGTAAGGATAATCACCCTCTGTGTTGAATGGATTTTTGAGACCGTCAAAAAGTTTCATTGAAAACCTCCAGCATTTATATCATATATTTCTCTATTTTCTATGTATATCACTAATTATATCATACTTTTTCGTCTAACACAACAAAAAATTTTAAATTCTTTTGCCAAAAATTGATGTTCCGATCCTTACCAACGTAGAGCCGCAGCGGATCGCTTCCTCAAAACTGTCTGACATACCCATAGAGATTATAACTTCACTATCTATATTATGAAGTCTTTTTTTCAAAATGTCAACAGATAAACGATATGTTTTATCAAAAAACTGCTTGTATTCTTCCTGTTTTTCGCATATGGGGGCTATAGTCATAAGACCTCTGACCTTTATTGAAGAAAGTTTCAGAACTTCGTTAAGAAAAGCATCGAGCCCATCGGCAGAGATCCCCCCTTTATTTTCCTCATTCCCCGAGTTGATCTCGATAAGGATATCCATGACCTTCCCTATCTTGGCTGCTTGCTTATCTATTTCTTTTGCCAGCTTTATGCTGTCAACGGAATGTATCATCGTCACCTTATCGACGATATACTTTACCTTGTTACTTTGAAGCCTTCCGATAAAATGAAGATTTACTCCTTTAAGATCCAACTCATCATATTTTGAAAGAAGCTCCTGCACTCGGTTTTCTCCTATATCGGTAATTCCGAGTTCATGGGTAGCATAATTGATCCTGTCAGGGCTTACGGTTTTAGTTGCCGCCAAAAGGCAAATGTTTTGCCCGTATGGAGACTCCTGCTGAGCCTTTTCCATCTTTTTTCTGATCTCGTCAAGATTTTCTTTAATTAATGATCTTTCCGTCATACAGATCCTTGCCCTTCGTAATAATCATTTCGTATTCAGACAGATTTGACGCATAGTGCTCATCCGTTACATCTGTTCTTTCCACTATAACGTGTCCTGCGATTTCTATAAGTATTTTTATTTCCTTAAACTTGACTACGTTTCCGTTAAGCACATAAACGCCAAGCTTGTCCCCTACGACACGTACTGCATCTACGGGCAGTTTATATCCGGTATAACTGTTTATGACAATATTTACTTCCTGCATCCTGAGATATCTGAAATTTTCCGGCATCTTTCCGCTTTCAAACACAAGCACCGCAGTATCAGCATTTATTTCCGTAATAATACGCGAAAGCTTCATAAAGATTATTTCATCTTCGTTATATGGGTATATTACGTTATATTTTTTCCCTATGGAAAATTTACGTACCGTATCGCTGTCGATCTTACATGCAATGTACCATTTATAATCAGTGACAAGCTTACCTGCAGCTCTTGTATCGGTCGTTATAGAAGCATCGGGAGAAGAAAGTGTCATCTGTTCAAAATCCGCAACGGTCAAAGTACTTATCTTATCGGAAGAGAAAACAGTTTCATACCCGTCCACTCCCGAATAAAAATATCCGGACTCCGACGCGTGAATGCTTTCAGATACTTCTCCCGAGTTTGCGGTAAGCTCTTTTTTCATATTCTCGTATTGTAAGATCTTGTCGTCGTAGCTGCTTACCTTTTTTGTGATTATACGACGCTTATTAAGCAATGTAAGAAGTTCATCCTGCTTTTGCATCGCATACTCAATATCACCCGATTCAATACGACTGCATATAACGTAGTAAAGCTGATTTATCTGTTTATCAATATTAGATGTATCGCTGATCGCAAGAGGATTATCAAGATTGCTGTTCTTAAAAAGCGCTATCTTCTTATCGATGCTGATCATCTCGTTGCGTGCCGAGCTGTCACCGCCTCCGTCGTATACGTTTGCAAGGACAGTTCCCTTTTTGACCTTTTCACCGTCATTTACAAGTACGTCTATATCCCCTCCGTCAGAAGCGTATACGATATGCTCATTTCTGAAAAGGTATGCATCGAGAGTCATGGTCTCTTCTTGGTTGTAGGTCTCGGCAGCCACTACTTCAATATTTGTATTGAATTCGCTGAAAAACTGAAAGAGAAGGTATACGGACACTGCAAGTGCAATAGCAGAGCTCACTACTCTCATAATTATCTTTTTCAAATATTGAGTATCCATATCCTTCCTCCTTTTTATTCAAGTTCTTTGCGAACCGTCTCTATAATAGCCGTCGTGTCAAGCCCGTTATCTGTAAAAAACCACTTTGTATCTTTGTTTCTTTTGAACCAGGTCAGCTGACGTTTTGCATAATTACGGCTCGACTGTTTTATTTTTTCTTTGGCATCATCCAGGCTACATACACCATCAATGTAGGATATAAGCTCTTTGTATCCTATAGCCTGAGAAGCGGTATCCGACATTTTTCCGTAAAGCGATCTTACCTCTTCGAGCAACCCTACTTCAAACATAAGCTCTACCCTGCTGTCGATGCGGCTGTACAGCAGTTCTCTGTCCATACAGTCCAGCCCAATGTAAATGGGCCGATACTTGCGTTCACCTTGGGAGCGTCTGTCCCACTCGGTCTTTGTCATTCCTGTTGTCCGATATATTTCAAGTGCTCTTATGACCCTTTTTCTGTTGTTCATATGAGTCTTTTCGGCAGACTCGGCATCTACCCTGCACAGTTCTTCGTATAAGCTTTCACTGCTCTGCTTTTCCAACTCGTTTCTGAGAGCCTCATCCGCTCCCGCAGGCGATATATTAGTACCGTTAAGCAGAGTGTCCACGTAAAGCCCGGTTCCGCCGCATATTATAGGTAAGCATCCTCTGGCTGCAATGTCATCAACTATCTTTCCCGCTCTTTCGATAAATTCAGCGCAGGAAAAATTGTCGCAGCTATCACATATGTCGATCATATGATGGGGTACCTCCGCTAGCTCTTCCTTTGTAGGCTTTGCTGTACCAATATCCATTTTTTTATATATCTGCATAGAGTCACAGGAGACTATCTCTCCGTTCAACGCCTTTGCTATCTCAATAGCACTCGCCGTTTTTCCCACCGCAGTAGGTCCGACGACCGCGCAAACATTTATCATAAAAACGTGTTCCTTTTCAGAATTTTATCAGAGGCACTACATAATAAACATAGCATCGCCAAAGGAAAAAAATCTATATCTTTCCTTTATGGCTTCTTCGTACGCCTTCAACATGAGTTCTCTCGATGACAAAGCAGATACGAGCATGAGCAAGGTGCTCTTAGGAAGATGGAAATTGGTTATGAGAGCATCGGTGGCTTTAAATCTGTACCCGGGATATATGAATATTCCGGTATCGCCCGATATTGCCTTCACGGTACCGTCATCTTCCGAAACACTTTCGAGTACACGGCAGGACGTAGTACCTACCGCAATAACTCTACCCTTCCCGCTCTTTTTCACTGCATTTATTTTTTCCGCACTTTCCTTGGATACGGATATGTATTCCGTATGCATAACGTGCTCATTTATGTTATCAGCTTTTACGGGTCTGAAGGTTCCGAGGCCGACGTGAAGCATTACGGGAGCTATCTCAACTCCCATGTCCTTTATCTCGGAAAGAAGTTCCTCCGTAAAATGAAGTCCTGCCGTAGGCGCTGCCGCAGAAC
>SVSF01000044.1 GCA_015064425.1 Oscillospiraceae bacterium
GGAATAGGACCGAAGGTAGCGGCATGCGCTCTGCTGTTCGGCTTTGGAAAGACCGACGCCTTTCCCGTTGACGTATGGATGAAGCGTATTCTGGCAAGGTATTACCCCGACGGCCTTGAGATATCCGCTCTTGGGGAATATGCAGGTATCGGCCAGCAGTATCTTTTCTACTACGTCAGATATATCAACCCTACTCTTGAATAAGCTTTTCGGGATCCGTGCTTCGGGTCCTTTTGTTATGCCTGCAGATATCCGAAAGGGGACATTTGATGCAGGACGGATTTCTTGCGGTACAGATATCTCTGCCGAAAAGCACGAATCTGTGGCAGAGATCCGAGGACTCTTCGGGAGCTACAAGCTTTATAAGAGCTTTTTCTATACGGAAAGGGTCCTTTTCTCCTTCTTTTACAAGACCGATACGTTCGCTTATCCTTATACAGTGTGTATCGGTTACTATGGCAGGGCCTCCGAAAACGTCTCCTATCATAAGATTGGCTATTTTCCTTCCCACTCCGGGAAGAGAGAGAAGCTCGTCCATGCTCTGCGGTATCTCCGAACCAAACTTTTCGCGAAGCAGTATGCAGGAGGCTTTTATATTTTTCGCTTTGGTCTTATAAAGACCGCAGGACCGTATAGCTGTTTCTATTTCTTCAACGGATGCATCTGCCAGAGCTTCTATTGACGGGAAGCTTTTGAAAAGCTCCTCACTCACTATGTTTACTCTTGCATCCGTGCACTGGGCAGAGAGTATTGCCATTATAAGGAGCTTCCATTCGGAGCCTCCGTATTCAAGAGAGCAAAGCGCCTCGGGATAAAGCTCCTTCAGACGTTCTACCGTTATCTCCGTTTTTTCTTTCAGAGTCATTCTTGCGCATCCTTTTCTTCTTTGGCTGAGGCGGTCTCTTTCGCGGCAGCTTCCGTCTCTTCGGCTTCTTTATCAACAAGCTCTACATCAAAATCATAAGCCATTTTGAAATGCTTTCTTGTGAGCTCGCGGCTCAGAGAGCTGTCTTCTGTGTTCTTGGCAAAGAGAGGGACTATTTCCACTTCGGGAACGGGAATGTTTTCGGAGATCATTTTTTCAAGTCCGTATATAACACAGTTTTCTCCGTCCTGAACGTCTATGATATCTATACCCGCTTTCTCGCTGAGGAAAGAGCATAATCCTTCGGGAACCGTATCACCGCTGACAAAGCTTATATTTCCATCAAGCAAAGAGCACTTTGCCTGCTCGGGCATAACATTTACGGTCTGAAGAAGAGCCTCCCAGAGTCGGTCCGCTACGGGGCGTACCGCGTCGTCAAAGTAACCGGGCGCGATCTCTTCGGTTCTTGGGAGACCGGTTACCGTATCGGTACCGCGGAGTCTGAGCCTTTCTCTTGCACCAAGATCCGAAAAAACGAGCCTTTTTACTATTTTCTTTATATCTTTTGAGGGTATTTTGATGTTTTTATCTGTCAGCAGTTTGCTTTCTGCAGCGGATTCTATATCCTTGCTGCCGATCTTTATGAATTTGTTTATAAAGCAGGAGTAACCCCTTAATACCGTAAGATTGGTACCCGTTGCCGTCATTTCAACGGTCATACGGTATCTTCCGTCCTCAAGAAGCATACCGCTTCCTATGGCGGCCGCATATACGGAAGGGATAAATAAGCATTCCGAAGAGGGATATCTTTTTGAAAATACATCCTTTATACGGAGCTTTTCTCCCTCGGTCATACTGTTTTCGGCAGAAATGTAGAAGGATATTTTTTCCTTAGGAGAAAAGTATATGTATTTATCCGCAATGCCCAAAAGAGCCTCGGCTGCGGAGGCGTCGGTCATAAGAGGATCGGGACGGCTTACTGTACCGGGAGCTTTTACGGAAAGTCTTTTTGCGGCAAGCCCCAAAGCGCTTCCGCCGTTTGCGGACTTTCTGTTTACTTTGAGAGAGGGCTCTTTTACAAAAAGGTCTCTGTCTTGTATGTACATACGGATAAACGAGTGACCCGTTTCAATAGCGATCTTTGACATATTGTCCTTCCTTTTCTTAAAGTAGATCATCTCTGATCTCTGAGATATGGATCCCGAAGTGCTCCTTCAGCATAGATGCCAAACGGAAAACGGGAAGCCCGACGATATTGAAGTAGTTTCCTTCTATACGTTGTACGAAAATTCCGCCGAGAGATTGAATGCCGTAGGCGCCTGCCTTATCCATAGGCTCACCCGTGCGTATATAGCGATCTATCTCCTCATCGCTCAGATCGGCGAAGTATACGGAGCTTGTCTCGGAGCCGCAGACTGTCTTTCCTCTGTAATAGACGGACACTCCCGTGCATACCTGATGAGATGAGCCGGAAAGCAGGCGAAGCATTCTTCTTGCATCCTCACGGTCCCGTGGTTTGCCGAGAACGGCGCCGTCTTTGAATACCATTGTGTCGGCAGTGATCACAAGCTCGCCGTCTTTTGCATATTTGCGTGCTTCTTCAGCCTTGAGACGGGCACATTCCTTAACGTATTCCTCGGGGCTGAGAGAAGGGTCTGCGCTTTCCTCTGCATCTGTGGGACGTACGGTAAAGGAGAGTCCAAGGGAACTGAGTATCTCTTTTCTTCTGGGAGAGTTTGAGGCAAGTACTATCTTTATCATTTCGTTCCGGTGGAGCCGAAGCCGCCCTCTCCTCTTTCTGTTTTGTCAAGCTCTTCGCATTCTGTAAATATTGCGGGAAGCACAGGCATAAACATAAGCTGCGCTATTCTCTCTCCCGGTTCGACTGTAAATGCGCTCTTTCCGTTGTTTATAAGAGCAACGATCAGCTCTCCTCTGTAGTCGCTGTCAATTACCCCTATGCCGTTGGCGAGAGAAATGCCGAATTTGGTGGCAAGTCCGCTTCTTGCACATACTACCGCTACGGCGTTATTGTCCGGAAGCGCAATGGCTATCCCCGTAGGTATCTTTGCTATTTCTCCCGCTTCGATCACTATGGGACTGTCATTTGCTGCTCTGAGATCTACTGCGGCTGAGCCTTCTGTCGCATATGCGGGTGTCTTTACGCTGTCCTTCAGCTTTTTGATATTTACTCTTATCATTTTTTCTGTCCTTTTATTTTATTCTTCTGATGCCGTTACCCGGGTATGGGATGCCCTTTTTGTAGGCGTCAATAATGTTTTCGCATTCCTTCTTGCTTTCTGTGCTGAAAATAAAATGGGTGTTGAATATTCCGCTTTTTTTGAGAGAGTCTTTTTTATCCGCCATATATACGGGGACGCTGTTGTACAGAACGTCTCTTCCGTTTTCCTTTATTATGTCGAAAGAGGCGCCGGTACGGTCACGGAGCCTGCTTGCTCCCACCGGTTTTTCAAGCAGCATAATGGGAAGTCTGCCGTAAACCACCGCGCTTTTTTTGGCGGGCAGGTCTCTTATCTGCGGCAGCGTAAGCTCTACGGATACCGTAAGGTCCTCGAATTCCTTCAAGACTTCTATGTCTTTACTGTTGAAAATATTCAGCCTCAGGTCTCCGTGGGGAATAAGAGACGTTCCTTCAAGCATGGAGAGATGCCCGATATTTCCCACAAGGACGTGTTTTGCACCCTTTCTTTCCGCTTCAAGAAGATCTTTTCTCGTTTTTGGAATCTCTTTATCGAATATTACCGGAGGGAGGATTACACCGTTCGCAAGCTTTCCGTCAAAACGGTCCAAAGGGAGATAAACTATATCGAATCCGTGGGCGGAAGGTATCTGCGAAGGAGAGACGAATCTTGCGGAGGAAACTCTGTTTGAAGGTTCTCCTTTTTTTGAAGACAGGATCTTTGGAGGAAGCTCCGCCTTTTTTCTTTCGTGTTTTATCTCTTCTCTTTTTATTCCCAGATCCTTATGGAAGGTATGAGCGTTTTTTGTGTTGTTTTTATCCTGCTCCGAGCGGATACCGAGCATTTTGTCCGAGATCTTTCCCGTAAAATACCCGTCTGTAAAACCGCTTCTGGAAAATACGTTTGCAAGGGCTTCAAGCTCTTTTCTGTCAGCGTTTCTGTTTTCGTCAATAAGTCTTCTGTATAACGACACTACGCTGTAGACGTAGTCCGGACTCTTCATTCTTCCCTCTATTTTGAAGGAAGCTACGCCCATCTCCGAAAGCTCCTTTATGTGTGATCCCAAAGCCATATCCTTAAGACTGAGGGGATAGGCGTTGTTATATCTCATTCTGCAGGGCTGGGCGCATTCCCCTCTGTTTCCGCTCCTGCCTCCGATAACAGAGCTCATCAGGCATTGACCGGAATGGCATACACACATCGCTCCGTGTACGAAAAGCTCAGTCTCTATGGGAGAAGATGCGATCAGAAGAGAGAGATCCTCTTCTGATATCTCACGGGCACAGACCATTCTCGTAAAGCCCAGCGAGGCAAGCTTTTTGGCGCAGTCGGAGCTGTGTCCGCTTGCCTGAGTACTTGCATGAAGCTCCATAGAGGGAAGGTATTCTCTTACAAGAGAGGCAAGCCCTGGGTCTGCCATAATAAGAGCATCGGCTCCGCATTCATATAGAAATGCCGAATACTTCAAGGCGTCTTCAAGCTCCCTGTCGTATATCTGCGTATTGAGGGTAACGTAAGCTCTTGCTCCCCGCTTATGGCACTTTTCAATAGCGGATGCCATAGCGGAATCGTCAAAATTTCTCGCATTCATTCGTGCATTGAAGAGCTTGCCGCCGAAATATACGGCATCGGCACCCGCTTTAAGCGCAGCCTCCAAAGCTTCTGGAGAACCTCCCGGAGCAAGAAGCTCGGGTCTCTTAGAGTTGTCTCTCATTTTTCAGCTCTTCTATTTCTTTGAGAAGTGCTTCTGCTTTTTCTTCTGCCTTGCGCTGTGCATCAAGGTGGCTGAGGGCGCAGAGGATAGCGGCTTCGAGTTTCGTGCATCTCTGATTGTTAACTACGGTACCGACTATTTCTTCGTCAAGTTCTTTTGCGGCGGCTTTGACATATTTTTCATCTTCATCGGAGATTATTGCAAGCTCCGTACCTGCGATAACAAGATCGTATTTTTTCTTCATTTTTCTACCATCCGTAATTTTTGACCGCCGAATGTTGAAAAAGCGGCGGATATGTCGTATAATAATGCTTAGTATACTTACATTATAATACAGCTTTGTGAAGAATTAAATAGTTTTTCCGAAAATTTGGCAAAGATGCGCTATTTATATTTGCTATCTTGCCTTAAAAGAAAGGGTTTTCGTAAATGAAAGAGGTTTTACTGTGTAAATGCGGAGAGATCGTACTCAAAGGTCTCAATAAATCACAATTTGAAAATATGCTTATGAAGAATCTTAGGTTCAGACTCAAGAAACACGGAGAGATAAACATTCATTCCGCCCAGAGCACCGTTTACGTTGAGCCTGCGGACGAATCTGTAGATATGGATGCCGTCCTTGCAGACGTAAAGAAGGTCTTCGGCTTTGTAAGTCTCAGCCGTGCCGCTGTGGTGGAAAAGAATATTGAGGCCATATTCTCCTGCGTAGAGGAATATATACCGCAGTTTATGGAAGGAATAAAGACGTTTAAGGTAGAGTCCAAAAGAAGCGATAAACGCTTTCCTCTCGCGTCTCCCGCTCTGTCTGCAGAGGTGGGCGGAAAGATACTTGAAATGTTTCCCCGACTTAAGGTAGACGTGCATAAGCCCGAGCTTTGCGTATACGTGGAGGTAAGAGAGACTGCGGCTTACATACACGCAGGCAAGGAAAAGGGAGCGGGCGGTATGCCGTGCGGATCCAACGGAAAGGGTATGCTTCTTCTTTCCGGCGGTATAGACAGTCCCGTTGCGGGATATATGATGGCAAAACGCGGCATTAACATAGAGGGAGTACATTTCGAAAGCTTCCCCTATACCAGCGAGATGGCCAGAGAAAAGGTGTTCGATCTTGCCCGTATCATGTCCGAATACTGCGGAAGGATAAATCTTCACGTGGTATCTCTCACAAAGATCCAGGAGGAGATAATGAGAAAGTGCGAGGAGGACTATTTTACCCTCCTTTTGAGACGCTCAATGGTCAGAATAGCGGAAATGGTGGCAAATAAGGAAAAAGCCGGCTGCCTTATTACAGGCGAAAGCCTGGGACAGGTGGCAAGCCAGACTATGGAGGCTATAAGAGTAACAGATGCTGCAGCAAATATGCCCATATATCGTCCTTGCATAGGAATGGATAAAGAGGAGATAATTACCGTAGCAAGACATATAGGTACTTTTGAGACCTCGATACAGCCGTTTGAGGATTGTTGCACCGTATTTACTCCCAAGCACCCCAAGACCAAGCCTGAGCTTGAAAAGGTACTTGCAGAAGAGGCTAAGTGGGACTACGAAGCCCTTGAAAAAGAAGCTTTTGAAACTATGACCGCACAGCTGATAAAAAATTATTGATTTGCACTTGACACGGATATTGTTTTAGATTAAAATTATAATAATATGGGTTAAATTTCGTTCATGGCGGAAAATGTGACTCCGCTGTGTGTATGCGAATAGATTCCATCATTGAAAATTGAATAAAGGAGGAGCTCTATGGGACCACTTGAAATTGTTCTTATTAGTGCACTTGCCTCCGGTATCGTATTTCTTGTTATAGGAGTTATCGTCGGTATAGCTTACCGCAAAAAGGTTGCAGAAGCAGAGATAGGCTCTGCCGAGCAGGAAGCGAAGCGAATAATCGACGAGGGCATCAAACTCGCAGAAACCAAGAAAAAAGAGGCCTTGATCGAGGCAAAGGAGGAGATACTTCGTTCGCGCAATGAAGCCGAAAAGGAAATTAAAGAGCGCAGAAACGAGGTTTCCAGACTTGAGAGAAGAGCCGTTGCGAAAGAGGAAAACCTTGAACGCAAAATGGAATCTCTTGAGAAAAAGGAAGAGACACTTAATAAGAAGATCAAAGAGAATTCCGATCTGAACGAGGAGATCGCTCAGATCAAACAGCAACAGCTTGAACAGCTGGAGAAGATCTCCGGATTATCCATCGAAGAAGCCAAGAGAGAGCTTGTGGAAAAGATCGAGGGAGAAGCTAAGCACGAGGCTGCATTAAAGATAGCCGAATACGAAGCTCAGCTTAAGGATGAGGCGGAAGAAAAAGCACGCAACATTATCTCTCAGGCGATCCAGCGCTGTGCAGCGGATCACGTATCCGAGGTGACGGTGTCCACCGTAAGCTTGCCTAACGATGATATGAAGGGCAGGATCATAGGAAGAGAAGGAAGAAATATCAGAGCCATCGAAACACTTACGGGTGTCGATCTTATTATTGACGATACACCCGAAGCTATTACGATATCAAGCTTTGATCCCGTAAGAAGAGAGATAGCAAGACTTTCTCTCGAAAAACTGATCTCTGACGGAAGAATACACCCGTCGAGGATCGAAGAGACCGTTGAGAAGTCCCGCAAGGAAGTTGATACAATTATCAAGCAGGCGGGAGAGAAAGCTACCTTTGACGTGGGAATCCACGGTATAAACGGAGAGCTTGTAAAACTTCTCGGAAGACTCAAATACCGTACAAGCTACGGACAGAACGTACTTATCCATTCTATTGAAGTTGCTCATCTGGCGGGAGTTATAGCAGCCGAGCTCGGCGTAGACGTAACTCTTGCAAAACGCGCGGGACTTTTACACGACATAGGCAAAGCGCTTACGTCTGAGGTGGAAGGTTCACACGTACAGATAGGCGTTGACGTTGCAAGAAAGTATAAAGAAAACAAAGAGATCGTTCACGCGATCGAGGCACATCACGGAGACGTGGAGCCTCACTCGATAATTGCCGTAATAGTACAGGCTGCAGACGCTATTTCAGCTGCGAGACCCGGTGCTCGCCGCGAAGATCTTGAAAACTATATCAAGCGTTTACAGAAGCTTGAGGAGATCGCAAATGAATTCCAGGGCGTTGAAAGATCCTTTGCTATACAGGCAGGCCGCGAGATACGCATAATGGTTAAGCCCGAAGAGGTAAACGACCAGGAAATGGTTCTTGTTGCACGCGAGATCGTAAGCAAGATCGAAAGCACGCTTGAATATCCCGGACAAATAAAGGTTCATCTTATCCGCGAGAGCAGAGCGATAGATTTTGCCAAGTAACTCAAGTGATTGATATATATAGATATAGAACTACTGTGAATTACACAAGGACGGAAATGTCCGTGATATATATTTATATTTATTATGGTTACAGAGGCCCTTACAGGGCTTAAGAAAGTCACAGGGGACAGAACTTCGGTTTTGTTCCCTGTGCTTTTAATACGAAGCAGACCGTGAAAGGAAAGGATTTGCCAATGCTTAACAGTACTCTTAAGATATTAACGATAGGAGATATAGTGGGTCCCGAGGCTACCGACTATCTTTGCTCGAAGCTTTGGAAGCTCAGAGAAGAGACGGAAGCTGATCTTGTTGTTGCCAACGGAGAAAACGCAAGTGCGGGCAACGGAATAGATCCTGCATCAGCCGACAGTCTTTTCAAGGCAGGGGTGGATGTTATAACGGGAGGAAATCACAGCTGGCAGAAAAAGGCAATATATTCCTATATCGAGAACTGTTCTTCTCTTCTTCGCCCTGCAAATTATCCCGGAAGAGACCCGGGAAACGGGCACGTTATCAAGGAAGCAAAGGGCTATAGGATCCTTGTAATGAATATTATGGGTACGGTGTTTATGGAGCCTCTTGCAAATCCCTTTGATACGGCAGACAGAATACTTGCGGAGGAAAAGGGAAAGTACGATATTGCGGTACTTGATATACATGCGGAAGCTACTTCCGAAAAGATAGCTCTTGCAAACTATCTTGACGGAAGAGTAAACCTTGTGTTCGGCACACATACTCACGTGCCTACGGCAGATCTGAAGATACTTAAGGGCGGCACGGGTTACGTTACGGATCTCGGAATGTGCGGTCCTCGGGATTCTGTCTTGGGAATAAGACCCGAAATAATTATTGAACGCTTCAGAACAAAGATGCCCGGAAGATTTGATCTTGCACAGGGTGAGCTTGAAACGGGAGCAGCACTGTTTACTCTCGATCCCTCGTCGGGCAGAACTCTCAACATCGAAAGAATATATTTTTAATAAAAAAGATCGGACAGAGTGCTCTGCCCGATTTTTTTAAATATAATGTTGTATATTTCTTCAATAAATGATATAATGATACGTTGACAAGGAATCGCCTGTTTTGTCGGAGGTAATAAATTTTGAAAGAGAAAAAACAGATCTCAGGTAAGCTGAAAGAAATGGTCTTGCTTTTGACTTTGACGGTGCTTTTTGCCGTGATATATCAGATCGCCATGAGATCTTACATATACTATGCGGTACACCTTTACAGCATAGGAGCAAGCATACTTATAGTAATATTCTTTTTTATGAACGGAGGCTTTTCAAAAGATATGCCCCAAAGAGACCGTCTCCCCGACGAGTGGGACGAAGAAAAAAAGACTTCGTTTTTGGAAAAACTCGCAAAGAGAAAGAAAAAGGCGAGAAAGCTTTTGTTTGTGATCTTCCCTCTCTTAATTTCTCTGCTTATAGATTGTGTTGTTGTGTTTTTTTTCTGAGAGGTACCAATGAGCAAGGGATTTGAAATATATACGCTTTTCTCAGGTTCGTCGGGAAATTCCGTATACATAAACTGCGACGGAGAGTCCGTGCTTATCGATATAGGAATGTCGGCAAAGGCGGCTTCCGATGCTCTTTTGAACATAGGGTCATCGGCAGAGGAGATATCGGCCGTGTTCGTTACTCACGAGCATTCGGACCATATAAAAGGGATACCGGTATTCACAAAAAAAGGAGATATTCCCGTGCACGTGGCGAGAGCGTCCTACGAAGCAAGTCCGCTCTCGGCAGACGGAAAAGGTAGATATGTTATCCATGAGCCCGTTTTCTCGGAAGAAATAGGAAATATGAGGATAAGCTCTTTCGTCACTCCCCACGACAGCGAGATGAGCTTAGGATATATTATAGAGACACCCTACGGAACCGCAGGTGTGGCAACCGATATGGGATATATGACAAAGGGGGTGTACGAGCGCATAAGGGAATGCAAATACCTTATACTTGAATCAAATTACGATGAAGGAATGCTTATAAACGGGCCGTATCCCAGATATTTGAAAAAAAGGATCTTTTCAAACAGAGGACATATGTCCAACGATGCCTGCGCGGAGACCGTTTGGCATCTCGCTTCGGAAAAGACCGAAAAGATAATGCTTGCCCATCTGAGCCTTGAAAACAACAGCCCTTCCCTTGCTTTGGACTGCTCGGCAAGAGCTTTGGATGAAAAGGGTCTTTCGGGCCGTACGGAGCTTAAGGTGGCTCAAAGGTTGGTCCCCACGAAATTTATTTGAACGGAGAATAATTTTGACAGTACATATAATCTGCACGGGCACTTTGAAAGAGAGCTATCTGAGAGATGCTATGAAGGAATATGAAAAAAGACTCGGGGCATATTGTAAATTCAAGGTGTCGGAAGTTGACGAAAATAAAATGCTTGAAGCTCTTCCCAAAAAGGGATACAATATTGCTCTGTGTATAGAGGGAAAACAGCTTTCCTCCGAAGAACTTGCGGATAAGATGGAAAGCCTTCCTACGGCGGGCTATTCGGATATTTCTTTCGTAATAGGTGCGTCTGACGGTCTTGATGAAAAGGTGAAGGCGGCATGCAATATGAGACTTTCCTTCTCTAAAATGACCTTCCCGCATCAGCTTATGAGAGTTATACTTGCTGAGCAGATTTACAGAGCCTTTACCATTATAAATAACGGAAAGTATCACAAGTGATACGGAGGATATATGATCGGAGATTACAGAAAAACTAAGGTGGCGGTCGTCGGTGCGGGACACGCGGGGATAGAAGCTGCTCTCGCCTGTGCGAGAATGGGTATTGACACTGTGCTTTTCACTCTGTCTCTTGACTGCCTTGCCAATATGCCCTGTAACCCCTCTATCGGAGGCACGGGAAAAGGGCACCTGGTATATGAAATAGATGCTCTGGGAGGAGAGATGGGTGTTGCGGCAGATGCCGTGACTCTTCAGAGCCGCACGCTCAATTTGGGCAAAGGCCCTGCGGTCCACTCCAAGAGGATCCAGGCGGACAGAATGAAATATCACGCTTATATGAAAAACGTGATAGAAAACACAAAAAATCTCCGCCTTGTTCAGAGCGAGATAACCGATATAAAGTGTGAGATAGGCGAGGACGGCAAAAAACGGGTATGCGGAGTAGTGACAAGACTGGGCGCCGTATGGTCGGCGGAGGCTGTCATAATATCTACGGGAACGTATCTCGGAGGCAGAGTTATAGTGGGAGAAGCGGCGTATCCGTCCGGACCTGACGGTTCTCTTGCGGCAACGGAGCTTACAAGATCTCTCATAAGAGAGGGAGTAAGTATAATGAGATTTAAAACGGGTACCCCGCCTCGTGTCCATATGGACAGTATAGATTATTCAAAGCTTGAGCTTCAGCCGGGAGAGGACGAGGTGTTCCCCTATTCCTGGCGAACAGATGCAAAGGAGCTCAGAGCGCGGGAGCAGATGCCTTGCTATATAGCTTATACAAATGCCAAGACACACGAAATAATAAGAAACAATCTGGACAAGTCACCTCTTTATAACGGGGTCATACACGGTACGGGACCCAGATACTGTCCCAGTATCGAGGATAAGGTGGTGCGATTCTCCGATAAGGAAAGGCATCAGCTTTTTGTGGAGCCCATGGGAGACGACACCAAGGAAATGTATATACAGGGCTTCAGCTCTTCTCTTCCGGAGGATGTTCAGCTTGAGATGCTTCACTCCATAGAGGGATTTGAAAATGCCCTTGTTATGAGAGTTGCCTATGCTATTGAGTACGACTGCGCAGATCCCCTTCAGCTCTACCCAAGTCTCGAATTCAAGGAGATATCGGGACTCTACGGAGCGGGACAGTTCAACGGAAGCTCAGGATATGAGGAAGCTGCAGCTCAGGGACTTATAGCCGGAATAAATGCTGCTTTGAAGATAAAAGGGGAAGCCCCTTTCACTCTCAGCCGGGACAGCTCGTATATCGGTACTCTTATTGATGACCTTGTTACCAAAGGAACGAACGAACCCTACCGTATAATGACCTCGAGAAGTGAATACCGTCTGCTCTTAAGGCAGGACAATGCGGATCTTCGTCTTAAGGAAAAGGGTTATGCTCTCGGGCTTATAAGTCACGAAAATTATCTTGCTTTTAAAAAGAAGTATGAGCTTGTGGAAGAAGAAAAAAAGCGTGCCGAAAAACTCGTTGTGGCTCCCGGCAGGGAGATAAACGAGCTTCTTGAAAAATGCGGCACTGCCCCGCTTTCTACGGGAGCAAAGCTTGCGGATCTCATAAGAAGACCCCAGCTTTCATATAAGCTTCTTGCGGAAGCAGACAAAGACAGACCATCTCTTCCGGAGGAGATATTCCGCATAGCGGAGATAGAAATAAAGTATGCGGGATATATAGACCACCAGCTTGCCGACGTAAGAAAGGCAGAAAAGCTGAATTCAAAGATCCTTCCCTCCGACATAGATTACGGAGAAATAAAAGGCTTGCGACTTGAGGCAAGACAAAAACTGCAGAAAATAAGACCTTTGAATATCGGTCAGGCTTCCCGTATAAGCGGAGTGAGCCCTGCGGATATATCGGTTCTTATTATATATCTTGCGCAACACGGCGGATAAGGACGGAATATGGAAAAATTTAAAGAAAGCTTTCGGTATCTTATGGAGCAGAACGGCTTCAGCCGCTTCGCAGATGCCGAAACTGCGGAAAAATTTTATATACTTACGGAAAGGCTGAGGGAATTCAACCGCAATACCAATATTACCGCTATCAAAAGCACGGAGGACTGCATAGTAAAACACTATGCGGACAGTCTGTCTGCGGAAGAGTTCGTACCCAAAGGAGCTTCTGTTATAGATATCGGGTGCGGAGGAGGCTTTCCTTCCATTCCCCTTGCGCTGGTGAGAGACGACATAAAAGTTCTTTCCGTAGACAGTGTGGGGAAAAAGCTTGCTTTTGTAGAGCTTATAAAAAAAGAATTCGGACTTGAAGGACTCGGGTTGAAGAACTGCCGAGCGGAGGAACTTGCAAAAGATCCTGCCCACAGAGAAAAGTACGGAGCAGTCACGGCAAGAGCCGTAGCTTCGCTCAACGTACTCTCGGAGCTTTGTCTGCCCTTTGCAAAAAAAGGAGCACCCTTTATAGCTATGAAGGGACGAAACGCGGAAGATGAACTCAGCTCTTCTCTCTCTGCCATAGAAAAGCTGGGAGGACGCCTTGCGAAAACGGTTCCCGTTCCTCTTAAAAACGGAGAGGAACGCTACGAACACAACATAATCATTATAGAAAAGATAAAAAACACAGACGGAAAGTATCCGAGGGCGTACGGGCAGATAGTTAGAAAGCCGCTGTAAGTCCAAAAGGAGGAAACATGCTCGAACTTAAAAATATATGCTTCAGTGTCGACGGTGAAGGCGGAAGAAAGGATATACTCAAAGACGTGAGCCTTGTAGTGGAGGACGGATTTGTTGCCCTTACCGGACCTAACGGCGGAGGCAAATCCACTCTCGCAAAAATAA
The DNA here is from genome assembly GCA_015064425.1 of Oscillospiraceae bacterium. The sequence continues at coordinate 13,573 of SVSF01000044.1, forward strand.
TTGCGGGCATCTATAGACCCACGTCGGGAAAGATATATCTTGACGGAGAAGATATTACCGAACTTGATATTACGGAAAGGGCAAAAAAAGGAGTAAGCTTCGCTTTTCAGCAGCCCGTAAGGTTCAAGGGGATAACTGTAAAGGACCTTATATCCATGGCTTGCGGAAAGAACATTTCCGTGTCAGAGGCTTGCGAATATCTTTCTGAGGTTGGACTTTGTGCAAAAAATTATATAAACAGAGAAGTAAACGCCAGCCTTTCCGGAGGTGAGCTCAAGAGAATAGAGATCGCTACAGTAATGGCAAGAGCCACGAAACTTTCTCTTTTTGACGAACCCGAAGCAGGAATAGACCTTTGGAGCTTTAACAACCTCATTAAGGTTTTTGAAAATCTTCATGATAAACTGGGAGGAACGGTATTCATTATCTCCCACCAGGAGAGGATACTCAATATAGCCGATAAGATAGTAGTTGTTGCCGATGGGAAAATCTCCGACATAGGAGTAAAGGAAGATATACTTCCCAAGCTCCTGGGGGGGACTAACCCCGTGTGCAGTACACTTGAAAGCAAAATTAACTGAGGAGGCGCGTGACATGTTGGATAAGATACAAATGGATCTGTTAAGATCGGTGGCAGATCTTCACGAAGTACCTGCAGGAGCTTATAATATCCGCTCAAACGGCGGACTCGGTGGAAGAAACACAACGGAAAACATCAATATAGTTACAAAGACGGACAAACC
>SVSF01000045.1 GCA_015064425.1 Oscillospiraceae bacterium
AAAGGTAAAACCTTATATAGGTGACGACGTAATGATCGTTGAGGAGAGCGAAGGAAATTCCGTAGTGGATGAGATCCTTGACAGGAAGAATCACCTTATAAGACCTCCCGTAGCGAATCTTGATGTGATCTTTATCGTTGCGGCGGCAAGGGAGCCTGATCCCGAGCTTTCAACTATTGACAAGCTCATCACTATCGCTGAATTTAACGGCATTGAGCCTGTTATCATAATCAGCAAGGCGGACATTGACCCGGACTATGCGGAGCATTTGTCTGCCTTATACAGAAAATGCGGATTTCACACCTATATTATCAGCTCCGTAAGCCGTGAGGGCATCGACGCTTTGCGAGACTTTGTCCTTTCTCTGACGGAGGAAAAGACAGCCGCCTTTGCGGGTGCCTCGGGAGTGGGCAAGTCCACTCTTATGAACTCCCTTTTCCCGAAGATGAAGCTCGAAACGGGAGAGATAAGCCGCAAGATAGCAAGAGGCAAGCATACTACGAGACACGTGGAGCTTTATCCTCTGTCAATTCTTACGGAAGATGAGTCAAGGCGTGGTTTTATTGCGGACACCCCCGGCTTTGGCTTGCTTGATTTCGTGCGCTTTGATTTTTATACAAAAGATGATCTTATATACACCTTCAGGGAGTTTGAGCCTTACATAGGAAAGTGCCGTTATACGGGCTGTACCCACACCAAGGATGAGGGCTGTGCAATACTTAAAGCCGTTGAGGACGGTATCATACCCAAGGAGCGTCACGAAAGCTTTAATATAATATATAACGATATAAAGGACAAGAGACCCTGGGATAAAAAATGAGCGCATTTTGCTTTCCTGAATATGATGTAGAGAACCCGTTTTTACGGGAGAACATACAGAGCCGCCTTATGCGGTATGGAGGAAAGCATGAAAATTGTGGTGGTAAAGTCTCCCGGGATAATCAGACCTATTTTAAAAAAGATGTTCGGAATAAAAAAGAAGTGAAAAATTGGGGGAGGTTAAGAACCTCCCCCATATTGTTTTGCTTTTATGGAACAAATTCAACATATATGAAGTCTAATGAGTAAGAAAACGGAGAAACGGAGTTTAAATTGTGCATATTTTATAAAAATAATAAAAACATTTTATTTATCGTATTTGCACAATGTAAAAGATATGGTAATATAAAGGTGGGGAAGTATCTTCCATAGGTACAGATTCGACCGGAGTTCATCTGCATTTCGAATTAAGAGTAAAAATGACCATTACACTGGTCATTTTGGAAAAGGGGGAGAAGGGTTCTATGAAAAAAATTACGGCAATATTGCTGGTATTAATTACGTGTATTTTAGTTACTGCGTGTGCTACGCATAGAAATGGGGAACATACGGATAAAATCAACACCGCAGGTTCCGAGACGGAGTCTGAGACTGAGATCACAGACACGAATGTGTTGCTTTATACTAATCGCAGCAGTGGAGGAAAAATTTACGGAGACGGAAAAAGCATATTCTATGCAAACGTATTCGATGATATGAAATTATACCGTTACGATATTGATTCTGACAGCTCCGAATTGATGACTGATGCAGTCAATAAAGTTGATTTTATTTCAGAATATGAAGATAAAATATATTTTTCTTCTCTTTTGGCGAGCGAGAACAATAGGTCGATTTGTAACGTATATCGAATAGACAAAGACGGACAGAATTTAGAACTCCTTCTTGAAAATTCCGATGCACCTTTGGTCGTGGACGGATATTTATATTATCACGACTATTACGACAATTATGTAAATAACGTATATCGAATGGACCTTGAAAGCGGAGAGAGCGAAAAGCTGTTAAGTGAACAAATGGGTGAGTGGTCAAAGCTTACGATAAACCTTGCTGATAATGTTCTGTACGCATATAATTTAGTCGATATATACACGTTGGATCTGGGAACAAAGGAACTTAAGAACATAACGGAAGGTATGTATGCCGAACGTGGTGGTATAAACAAGGTACAGTACAGCAACGGATATTTGTATTATTACACTTATGGCTTTGGAGCAAGTATAATGAGATATGATATCAGCTCCGAAAAGCACGAGACCGTGTGTACAGCAAACGACGGAAATTTTTGGCATGACGTTCTTTTAGTGGATGGAAACAGCGTTATTTTTACAGGTAGACAGATACAAGCTTTGGAAGAAGGACAAGATGAATCGGAGTTTGTTAGGGGTGTGTACCTTTGCAACTCGGAAACAGGAGAAATCGAACAGCTGAGTAATCAGCCCTTGGGTTCAACATGCTATCTGTATGACGGTTGTATAATTTCTTTACAGAGTGAAGAAGAAGGTTATGAAAATAAAATCGTAGTTATGGATTATGACGGAAATACAATCAATAAATATCCGGGGCTGACAAATGCGGAAAACTAACTGAGAAGCTTACGGAATCCGAGACCGAAACTTAGAGCGAATATGAGAAAAATCCCGTATCGGAAAATCTCGGACAAAATGTAGGCGGACTGTATATCTGTGAACATGTTCAGTTGAATTTGGTTAGAAGTTTTCCTATAGATGCATCTTATCATACTGTTCATGGGCTATTGATCATATACATCGATACTAAATATGGTGAAGGAAGCTTTGAAGCATACAGAATTTTTTTGGTTGAAAAAAATATAGAAGAATATGGGAGTTATTATCCTTGTAAGGTATGGAATATAGTAGATTTCGCAGAGTATTTCAATATACCTCGTTCCGCAGTTGAGGAGATCGCGAAAAATAGTGATATTTCTTATGAACAAATCAATATATCTTTCGATATCGACAAGCTTTACTCCAAAAGCGGGGAGATACTTGAAATAGACACCTCAAAGCTTTCCGATACGAAACCTATGACCATTGACAGAAGCTATCTTATCTACACCGGAAAATAAGCAGAAAAGGAAAAACACCTAAATAATTCGCAATAAAAATCAATAAACCATAGTGTTGACAGCCCATAAAAGTAATATTTTATGGCCTGATTTTCAAAAAAAGCGGAACAAAATGAAAAAATATCCGTCTAAAGTACAAAAGAGAAGGAGGAGCGAAAAATGAAAAGACTTACGGCGATATTGTTGATATTATGTACTTGTATTACTGCCGCGGCCTGCGGAGCAAAGGTGGAAGAAAAGCTTCCCGATGTGACGGCGGGAATTTCCTCCGAGGCGGAGACCGAGGATGTCCTTGAAAGCGAGACGGAAACGGAAAAGCTTGCAGAGTCGGACACGGAGAAGGAGACTGAGACGGAAGTTGAAGATTCTCCGAAGGTATACAAGAAACAGGAGGTATTGGAAAAAGGGACTCCGTATACGGGTAGGTTTGACGGAGAGCATATAGGAAGCGTAGCTACGGAAAAAGGAATCCTTAACGTAAAGCTCACGGTGGAATACGACGAAATTACCGCTGTGACCCGATATGAGGGCAGCGCAGAAGAGCCCGTATATTCCTGCACCTTCAATTACGAGCCGGCTGAGGGGAAAATATCCGTTTATGTATTGGAAAAAAGGCTTGGGAACACAAGCTACGTAGGCGGCTACAAGGTAATTCAGGGAAAGGTATATCTTTATGACGGACTTGTGCACTTTATATGCCTCGGCGGACAGTTTGATATAAAAGCCTCCGATACGGATACTCTGTACTTTGCTCCCGTTCCCGTAAGGGAAAACGAGCTTACCTTTGGGGAGTGGGACGTATTCATGGAGAGTAATGAATTGTTCTATGCTATTCGCGCCTTTTTGGAAAATGATATAAGTGGCTTTGCCAAATTCTGCAACGTTCCCGAAGAGGTGTATGAATCCTATAAGGGAATGGTCATATCGGACTACAAGCTGTATTCGGAGGACTTTGTATCCAAAACGGATCCGAAGAACGTCAGAAAGTATTTAGTGCTTGATTTTGAGGTAGCGGAAAGCAACAGCGAAATATTTAATGTCGGAAAGCACAGTCTCGTTTGTGACGGAAGCGGCTTACAGCTGTTATTTACACCAAAGGAGAAGTTCGAATTTTATACCGAGTCCTCCGAGATGAGCTTTGCGGAAGTTTACGTTAGGGCTTTGCTCGGGGAAGGAATGAATTATATTCTGACGGAGGGGACGGCAAACGGAGAGGCTGCAAGATTCAGCATATCACGTCTTTCGACGCTCTACGGCAAGTACGCCTTTACGGAAGAGGAAATAAGAGATTATGCAAAAAAATATCTGGGCTTTGATATAGACGCAGCCGAGATAGAATCAAGCAGAAATATTTATAAGACCGAGGACGGTGAATATGCCATCGTGGGAAGAGGCTTCGGATTGGTACGCAGCACCGTATCCGAGAAGGTACGGGACGGCATAACGGTGCTTACGGTAAATTATTGGGCTGATTATTCAAAGACGGTCATATCGACGACTATCGAATACCATCTTGAAATGGTAGACGTGGAATTCCGCCCCGTGAAACAGGAAATAATCTACGACAGCGGATTTAAGACCGCGTATTATTCGACGTAAAATATGTGAAAGAGTACGGACAAAATGTGCCGTACTCTTTTTTGCGGGGAGAGATATTATGGAATGTACGTAAGCCCCTCCTCTACCGTGTTTGTACAAACCGTGCCTGCGGATACGAAAAAGACGGGCAGCATAGGGGTCGGGGTCTAAAGGACAGTTTTTAAGTTCAACTAAATACATCACCTACCGTCGGAAAAAGGACAGAAAATGTTTTGATACTCTCTGTCTTTTTTCTTGGCAACTGCATTTGTGGTCGCAAATAAGAATTTCATGAAGTTTTCACTTGTTCGAAAGTGAAGTTGCTATGCAGTAATGCTTGCATGGCTTTTTTGACAAAACATCTCGTCCGTGATAAACTATGAGTAGAATTCAAATTGTGAAATGAAGGTCAAATTATGACATACATTAAGAAAGTAATATCAGGAGCCTTATTGGCTATTTTACTTTTTTCTACAGTTTCCTGCGGTTTGGTGTATATTCCAAACAACGAAGAAAAGGCATTTGAAAGCATTTTGCCTAAGCTATTTGAAGCTTTGGATAGTGGTGATAATGTTGCAATATACGAGTTGTTTTCTCCCGCAGTAAGAGAACAAAGTGATAATTTACAGGAACAAATAACTGCGTTAATATCTGTTTATAGTGGACCTACTGATGAATTCAATTATGAGGACGTTCCTATGCAAGGAAGTGAGCATATTGGAAATCCGGGAAACTGGGCAAGCGCATACGCCACTATTCCTGTGCGTTCAGGTGATAATTATTATTTTTTCAAAATTGACTTAATTTTTGAGCATTACGATGAAAAGCAGGTTGGCATTACTCAATTGGAATTTTATACTGCTGATGAAATGTGTGCTTTTAGAGAAAGTGACGAAAGTTGGATTGAGCGAAAAGGATTGTATGTACATACAGAGGCAGATTTGCAATGTGAAATACGCACAATCGATTCTCATCCATTGAGATATACATCTAAAAATCATATCATAAACCTCAATGAAGTAGAAGAGTTCATTAAAAGTTCTTCCTCATTTCGCGAATTTACCGAAAAATTTGGAGAAGCAAATGCCAAATCACCGATAGTCGATTACTATTATTATGAGTTGCCAAAAGAAAAAGGTGAGCCGCGATATCTTTTAGTCGCCGAACATGAAGAAATAATACTAAGTCTTACGATTGTGGATGACTTTAAGTTTATTGATTTGATTTGGAAAAACGAATAAATTGTAGTTAAAGCAAAATATCCGATACGGATTTATTCCGTATCGGATGTTTTTATATTGCACTACCATCATCGGTGGTGAGTAAGTGCGCACTTGCAGGTTACTGCATAAGCCTTCCTCCGGGAGGAAGGGGGACCACGAAGTGGTGGAAGGAGCCCACGCGACTTTAAGTTTACACTAACTTATTGCAACGCGCTCTCCCTCAGTCACCTTCGGTGACAGCTCCCTCCCGGAGGGAGCCTCTGCTTGTAATCGCTTATTCAGTTGTCGCGCCATATGGTTAAAACTGTCCTTAAGAACACGCACCATATGCGGTTCGTCTTTAACATCCTTTAATATTTGACAAGGAATTTTTGTTTTGGTATAATATGTATATAGTTTGATGTTTAAGTAAATATTTCAATATTGCGCTCTGCGGCGGCTCTGCCGCGCCAGGAATAGGCGCGTTTTTTGAAGTCTTCCTCGGTCATTCCGTCAAGTATCTCCCTTGTGAGGAAGGGGATGCGTTCTTCCGTGAAGAAGGGAATGGGCGTTTCCTTTATTCCTTCGTTCAAGGGGCAGGCGGATTGGCAGATATCACAGCCCCAGAGGGAGCGGGTGAGTCTCAGCTTTTTCTGCTCCGTCTCCGTCAGCTCTCCTTTTTTCTGACCGATAGCGGAGAGGCATTCTCCATCAGCCTTCGGGCAGGCGCGGGAGCATTTTCCGCAGTGGTGACAGCCCTTTATCTCCGAAAGTGAATAGGGAAGGGATGCATCGGTAATTATCTCGCCGATAAAGACATAGGAGCCGTATTTTCCGTTTATCAAAAGTCCGTTATCTCCTATGATGCCGAGTCCTGCTTTTGCGGCGGCCTCTCTCTCGTATATGGGGGAGTGGTCGGAGAAGCCCTTGAAGCTGCTTTGAGGATAAAGCTCCTTAAGGCGGGGCAGTATTCTTTCGAAGAGCTCTTTCATATAAAAGTGGTAGTCCCGTGGTACGGCGTAAAGGGAAATGTTTCTTTCCCTCTCGTCCTTAAAGAAATAGGGCACTAAAAAGATCAATACGTTTTTCGGCTCAAAGCAGAGCTCTCTCAAGAGATGCTCTTTGTTTATCCTGCACTCCGAGAGAGGCAGGGAGGCGCAGAATTCGATATTTTCATTTAAAAAAATACTGCGGTACATTTTATGCCTCCGTGGTATGATACAGTCAATAATAATTATATAAAGATATAAGGGCTTTGTCAATCAAAGCCGAGGGAGAAAAGATAATGCCAAAAAAAGAATACGGCGAACAGAGTATTTCCCAGCTTAAGGGTGCGGACAGGGTAAGAAAGCGCCCTGCGGTAATTTTCGGTTCCGACGGACTTGAGGGCTGCGAGCATTCCGCTTTCGAGATAATCTCAAACTCCGTGGATGAGGCTCGCGAGGGCTACGGAAGCGTTATCAACATTACTGCGTACAACGACAATTCCATAGAGGTAGAGGACTTCGGACGCGGCGTACCTCTCGACTATAACGAGAAGGAAGGGCGCTACAACTGGGAGCTGGTCTTCTGCGAGCTTTATGCGGGAGGAAAGTACGAGAACAACTCGGGAGACGCGGCATACAAGTATTCTCTGGGACTTAACGGTCTCGGTGCCTGCGCTACCCAGTACAGCTCGGAGTATATGCACGTGCGCTCCTGCAACGGCGGCTTCCTTTACGAAATGGATTTTAAGAAGGGCGAGCCTGACGGGGAGCTTAAAAAGACTCCTCTTACAAAAAAGAAGAGCGGTACTCTCATCCGTTGGAAGCCCGACCTTGAGGTATTTACGGATATTGCTATACCCAAGGAATTTTATACGGATATTTTAAGAAAGCAGTCTGTGGTCAACTCCGGAATAAAGTTCAGCTTCCATTGGCAGAACGAGGACGGTTCCTTTGAGGACTACGACTATCTTTACGAGAACGGAATTACCGACTACGTAAAGGAGCTGGCGGGAGAATCATCTCTTACAGAGCCCGTTTTCTGGAAAACGGAGACTAAGGGCCGCGACAGAGACGACAAGGACGATTACAATCTCAAGATGGAGATATCCTTCTGTGCCTCCAATACGGTGAACGTAATAGAATATTACCACAACTCAAGCTTTCTTGAACACGGAGGTTCTCCCGACAAGGCGGTCAAGACCGCTTTCGTGTACAGCGTGGACAAGTATCTGAAGTCTCAGGGAAAGTACAACAAGAATGAGTCGAAAGTGACATTCTCCGATATTGAGGACTGTCTGGTACTGGTCACAAACAGCTTTTCCACCCAGACTTCCTACGCCAATCAGACGAAAAAAGCCATAACCAACACCTTTATAGCGGAAGCTATGACGGATTTTCTGAAACACAGTCTTGAGATATACTTCATAGAGAAACCCCGTGAGGCGGACAAGATATGCGGTCAGGCACTTATCAACAAGCGCAGCCGTGAGAATGCGGAAGCCACAAGGCTTGACATCAAGAAGAAGCTTTCGGGAAAGATAGATCTTACCAACCGTATAGAAAAGTTTGTTAATTGCCGTTCCAAGGACAAGAATGAACGCGAGCTGTATATAGTCGAGGGCGACTCTGCCTGCACTTCCTGCCGTCTTGCGAGAAATTCGGAATTTCAGGCAATAATGCCAGTAAGAGGTAAGACGCTCAACTGTCTCAAGAGCCCGGAGCACAAGATATTCAAAAGCGAGATAATCGTTGATCTTTTGAAGATATTCGGATGCGGAGTTGAGATAAAGACGAAGAACAAGAGCGATTCTATGCCCTTTGATCTTGAAGCTCTCCGCTGGAGCAAGATAATCATCTGTACCGATGCGGACGAGGACGGCTTCCAGATAAGGACCCTTCTTCTTACCATGTTTTACAGGCTCCTGCCTACTCTCATAAAAGAAGGCAAGATATTCATTGCCGAAACACCCCTTTTCGAGATACGCTATAAGCAGAAGGGCGAGTCCAAGATACGCTTTGCTTACGATGAAAAGGAAAAGCAGCAGATATTGAACGAGATAGGCGACGTAAAATATACTCTCTTAAGATCAAAGGGTCTCGGTGAGAACGAGGCGGATATGATGTCTCTTACCACTATGAATCCCGCAACGAGAAGGCTTATTCAGGTGAGCCCTGCCGATGCGGAGATGACAGCTTATATCTTTGAGACTCTTTTGGGAGACGATCTTGCGGAGCGTAAGGATTATATTGCAAAGAACGGCTACAAGTACGTTAAGGATGCAGACGTGTAAGTTTTAAAGGAGTAAGCCGATGCTTGAATTTATCTGCGGTGCCAAGGGCAGCGGAAAAAGCAGTGTCATTTACAAAAGGATAGGAGAGGATCTTGCGGCGGGGAAAAGGGTCATCCTTCTTGTTCCCGAGCAGCTCAGCGCTACTGCTGAGACTACGGCGGTCCGTGAGGCGAGAGGTATTTCGGTAAAGGACCTCAGCATAAGCAGCTTCAAGAGACTCAGCAATACGGTGCTCCGTACCTACGGAGGACTTGCATACAAATATATAGACAAGGGCGCAAGGGTACTCGTTATGTGGCGGGTGCTCAGCGCCCTTATGCCTTTTCTTGAAGAATACGGCGGGGCAGAGGCGGATGCGGAGCTTTCAAAGCTGATGCTTTCTGCGGTGAACGAATTCAAGACCTACGGCATAGATACGGGGAAGCTTTCTGAGATGGCAAGGGACAAGAGTATTCCCGAAGGACCTCTTAAGAGAAAATTAAACGATCTTTCCCTTATCTATTCCGCATACGAGGCGGAGATAAAGGCTATGGACTATGCCGATACGGCAGACGATCTGAAGAGGCTTAAAGAGGCTCTTGACGGAAGAGACTACTTTAAGGGCTGCTCTGTGTATGCGGACGCCTTCTACGGTTTTACCGAGGAGGAGTATGGTGTGCTTGAGCACATAATACGGGGTGCGGACAAGTTTACGGTCAGCGTTTGCACCGACCCCAAAAGGGAAAGGCTCATTTTCAGCGGATGCGAAAGAATGAAGAGGGAGCTCTGCGATATTGCGAAGAGAAATTCTGTGGAGATAGGCGGGGATACGCTTCTCGAGACCTCTCTTTCCTCAGAAAAGGATGCCCTCAGATATCTTGGAGAAAATCTTTGGGAGGACGGAGCGGCTCCATATGCGGGAGAGCTCAGTCCCATACGGATAATTGAATGTGAGAACGCTTATGCCGAGGCTGAAGCCGTGGCTCAGGATATTGCAAGACGTGTAAGAGAAGGTGCGAGATACCGAGATCATACGGTAATTGCAAGAAATGCGGATGCATACGAGGGCATTATCGATACGGAGCTTGAAAGGTACGGCATACCTTGCTTTATGTCCCGCAAGGAGGAGCTTAAGACTAAGCCGGTCATCAAGCTCATATATTCCGTTCTGCGCATAGCGGACGGAGGCTTCAGACGTGACGATATAATATCTTATATAAAGACCGGTCTTACGGGCGTGGACCCTTATGACTGCGACGTTTTTGAAAATTATCTCAGGCTCTGGAACGTGGGAGGCTTACGCTTCTACGACGGAGACGATTGGAATATGAATCCCGACGGCTATTCGGCAGAGGTGTCCTCCTACGGCAGCGAGATACTTTGTACCGTAAACCGTGTAAGGGAAAAAATAAGCCTCCCTCTTATGAAGCTTTACGAGAAGCTCAAGGGCAGACATACGGTGAAGGAGCTTACGCTCTCCCTTTACGAATTTTTAGAGGAGACAGAGGCGGGAGAGCGCTGTGCCGAAGAGGAGGAAGGGACAGCCCTCTGGAACTGCCTTATGGGAGTGTTTGACAGCCTTGTGAACTCTATCGGAGATACGGAGACGGATACGAAAAATTATATTTCTCTGTTCTCCATGCTGGTGGAGGAAAGCAGTATAGGCAGGATACCCCAGACGGGGGACGAGGTGCTTATAGGAAGTGCGGATTCCCTGCGTACTCCTTACGTTAAGACGGTATATCTTCTCGGCGTTTGCGAGGGGGAGTTCCCCGGAACCGCTGCGGAAAACGGAATATTTACCGATGCGGAGAAGATATTTCTTGAAAATGCGGGATACAGGGTGTCAAAGAATATGGAGCTTCAGAACGTTGACGAGATGCTCTATTTTTATAATGCTCTTTCTTGCGCCAGAGAATCGGCGGTAATATGCTACCCCGTTTCAAAGATAAGCGGAGAGAACCTTAAGCCTTCGTCTGTGCTTGAGTGGTTCGAGGACAGAATGGGCGTAAAAAAGGAGAATTATTCGGACAGAGATATATTCTCCCGTGTATGGAGCTATGAGCCTGCATTTGAGCTTGCTTTGCGCTATCCCCGTGATCCTGCAGCCAAGGTGCTGTCGAAAATATATCTTTCCGACGAGAGCTACCGTTCAAGGCTTGAGCATTCGGGCATATCGGTGACGGCGGAGAAAGAATCCGTAAGCGATGCCCTTGCTTCGGAAATATTCAAGGACGAGCTTATCATGTCTCCTTCGAGACTTGAAAAATACGTTCTCTGCAAGTTCGAATACTATTGCAAGTATGTTCTGAAGATAAAGGAAGAGGAAAAGATCAGCTTCGGACCCGCAGATACGGGTACCTTTATCCATCACGTTCTGGAGAACTTTCTCCGTGAGAGAGTGCTTATGGGCAATGCCTTTGAGGAGGCTATGAGCCTTAAGGATATAGAGGCTGAGATAGACAGGATAACGGAGGAGTATTACGATTCCGTCTGCGGCTCGGACAAGATCAAAACCGGAAGGCTGTCCTCGGAATTCAAGCGCTTGAAGAGGGCGGCGGCACTTACGGCGGAGGACGTTTACAACGAATTTACCGAGAGTCTTTTCAGACCCGCCTGCTTTGAGCTTGAAATAGCCGACAAGGATGGTGCGGTGTCTCCTCTTTCCGTGGATATCGGAGGCGGCAGACGTATTAAGATAAAGGGCTTTGCCGACAGAGTAGACACTTATGAAAAGGACGGAAAGACCTACGTAAGAGTGGTGGACTACAAGACGGGAGGCAAGGATTTCCTTCTTTCCGACGTAAAAATGGGACTGAGTCTGCAGATGCTTATGTATCTGTACTCCGTATGTCTTGACCCTGAAAAGAAGCTGCTTGATATTATTGGAAAAGACAAGGACACGGAGCTGGTTCCCGCAGGGGTCATATACTGCAGAGGTAAGAGCGCAAAGCCTTCCTTAAGCTCCTCGGCTTCTGCTGCGGAGGCAGGATCTGAGGCGAAAAAGGAGCTTGACCGAAAAGGCGTGGTATTGAACGATCCCGATATACTTACGGCAATGACGAAAAGCGGAAATGGCAGATATCTTCCCGGTAAGAGAACGAAGGAGAACTATTATCTTGACGGAGAGGGCTTTGATGCGCTTCTCTGTGAACTGAAGGACTCCCTTAAGAAGATATGCAATGATATGTACGGCGGAAGGGCAGATGCGGATCCCATAAGAAACACACACCACAACGACTGCGAGCACTGTCCCATGAAGCCCATATGCAGAAAAGAAAGATACGAATAAGGTATTGAGGATATGGCATACGATTTTACAAGTGAACAGAGGCAGGCGATAGACGCAAGGGGCTGTTCTTTGCTGGTATCCGCTGCCGCAGGCTCGGGAAAGACTACCGTACTTGCGGAGAGAATAGCGGGAAGAATATGCGATAAAGAGGATCCTTTGGATCTTTCCAGAGTGCTTATCGTTACCTTTACCAGAGCCTCTGCTGCCGATCTTAAGGATAAATTACGAAGGGTCATCAAAGGAAAGCTGAGGGATGACCCTCAGAATGCTGCTCTTGCAAGACAGAGTCTGAAGCTATCCTCGGCGCAGATAAGTACCATTCACGGATTTTGCGGAAGATTGGTTCGGAACAATTTCCAGAAGCTCGGGATCTCTCCAAAGGCGAAGATAGCGGAGGAATCCGAGGTATCCGTACTGAAGTACGAGATAATGGAGGATACGGTCAACTTCTTCTATGATACGGAAGAGGGAAAAGCCCTTATTAGTGACTTTGCTCTTTTTGCGGAGCAGGCGGCTCCTTCGGATGCCGAGCTTTCAAAAACTCTTATTGAGATATACAATACCCTTATATCCTATCCCGAGGGGCTTGATCACGCTCTTAAGGGAGAGGCGGATCTGCGCTCCTGCAGCGGGGACGTTCTTTCGGGTCCCTTCGGAGAGCGTATCCGTCTGAACTTAAAGAGAGCGGGCAGGTTTTACAATGCAATATTTGACAGAGGGGTGGAGCTTTGTACGGGGGATCCCGTACTTGAGAAAAAGTATCTGTCTTCCTTCTCTTACGGAAGAGAAGCGTCGAAAAAGCTTACCAAGCTTGCGGATAGGGGCGATTACAGTGAGCTTGCGGAATTTTTTGCGGATTTCTCGCCTGTGCCCATAGGGAAGCACAAGGCGGAGAGCTTCGAGGAACTTGAATACCTTGATTCAAAGCGCAAGGAATTTAAGGATACCATGGTAAAATACAGAAACGAGCTGTTTTTGTGGAGCTGTGAGGATGCCCGTAAGCTGGCTGTTCTCTCTGCGGATATACTGCGGGATCTGTACGTTTGCTTAAAGGAGTTCGACAGGCGTTTTGCGGAACGCAAGAGAAGATTCGGAATACTTGACTACAGCGACCTTGAACGCCTTTCCTATAAGCTTCTCTACAACGAAGACGGAAGCTTCAGCCCCGAGGCTGAAAACGTAAGAGCCTCCTTTGACGAGATATACGTAGACGAATATCAGGATACGAACCGTCTGCAGGATATGATATTCCGCGCCGTATCCCGTGAGGACAACCGTTTTATGGTGGGTGACGTAAAGCAGAGCATTTACGGCTTCAGAGGAGCGGTGCCCGAAATATTTTCGGAATACAGACAGCAGTTCCCGCCTTATGAAGAGAACGGGGGACAGAAAAGCGCCACCGTATTTATGTCGAAGAATTTCAGATGTGACAGAAACGTTATAAAATTTTCAAACGCCGTGTTTGATCTGCTTTTCGAGGCGGTAAAGGAACGCTTCCCATACGGAGAAGAGGACCGTCTTGCCATGGCGAAGAATGACAGCGACGACAAGAAGGTAAGAGTTTGCCTTATCGATAAGGATGCGGAGGGCGCTCCCACGGAGGCGGAGTTTATTGCGGGCGAGATAAAGAAGCTCATAGACGGAGGGACCTCTCCTTCGGATATTGCCGTGTTATTACGAAGCTCCAAAAACGTGGCGGCGGATTACGAGGATGCACTGAACGCTCTTGGTATAAACTGTGACAATGGAGCTGCCAGGGAGTATTTTGAAACTCCCGAGGTCCTTTTGGCGCTTTGTCTGCTTAATGCGGTGGACAATCCCACAAGAGACGTGTACCTTGCAGGTCTTATGAAGAGTCCCCTTTTTGCCTTCAGCCTTGAAGAACTGGTGCGGATAAAGCGTTGCGGCAGAGACTCCTGCCTTTATTCCGCTCTCGTGAAATACACGGATAAGACGGGGGATAAAAAGTGCCGCGCTTTTCTTGATAAATTGGAGGAATACAGACGCCGTGCGGAGGCAGAGCCCGTGGACAAGAAAAGCGC
>SVSF01000046.1 GCA_015064425.1 Oscillospiraceae bacterium
GCATCCGTATTCGATTCCTCTGTCAAAATGTATCTCGGAGCAAGGACCGCAAGGACCTGCGCCGTGTTCCCAGAAATTATCCTCTTTACCGAGTCTTACTATATGATCGGGATCAACGGAGGTATCGGTAGTCCATATATCATATGCTTCATCATCATCAAGATATATAGTTACCCAAAGTCTGTCTTCGGGAAGCTCAAGTACCTTTGTTATAAATTCCCACGCCCAGTTTATAGCTTCGCGCTTGAAGTAATCTCCGAATGAGAAGTTTCCGAGCATTTCAAAATAAGTACCGTGGCGTGCTGTTATACCTACTCTCTCAATATCGGGAGTTCTGATGCACTTCTGAGACGTAGTCATTCTGTGTCTCGGAGGCTCAAGTTCCCCGGTAAAATATTTCTTAAGAGGGGTCATACCCGCATTTATGAGAAGGATAGATTTGTCATTTATGGGAACAAGAGGATAGCTCTTATGTCTCAAATGTCCCTTAGATTCAAAAAATGACAAGTACTGTTCTCTTAATTCATTTAAGCCTGTCCATTTCATTGTAAGTCTACCAAAGTCCGCATATTGCGGACATCCTTTCACAATATGAAATTTTATCATTCTAACAAATTATTATACAAATAATAATCTTTATTGTCAATAGATTAGGGAGTGTATAATTTCCGTAACGAGTATGTTATACGAAAAAAAGATATCAGCACTTGACATACCGGAGAAAAAATAGCATAATTAAATTATAAATCGATATAGGAAGGTCAAACTGTTATGAATAAGAAAATCGGAAACGTAGCTCAGATATGCTCCGCAAGACGCGTTCTTTGCACAGATGCAAAGGAAGACGGAGTAAGACTTATAGAAATATCAAACGGAATACTCAATTTTTCTCTTTTGGAAAGCAATGCACTTGATATTGCACAGCTCTTCTACAAAGGAATGAACGCCTCTTTTATAAGCAGAAACGGCTTTGTAAGTAAGGAACTTCCATTTTTGAACTACTTCCCCGCAGGAATGCTTTATACTTGCGGTCCCGACTGCATTGGAGGCTGCGAAGGACATCCCACCCACGGTGTCATCCATCATCTCCCTGCTAAGATCGAAAACATAAGCTGCACAGAAGAAGGAGTAAGCGTTACGGGCGAAACAAGGTTCACGGCGCTTTTCGGCGAAGGAATTTCATTGCGCAGAACCGTAAGCGTGAAAGCGGGAGAAGCTAAGATAAGCTTACACGACGAGCTTTTTAACGATAATTTCAGAGATGAACAGTACGCTATTCTCTATCACATAAACGTCGGATATCCTATGCTTGACGCAGGCTGCACCATAGAAGGAGATATTGCATCCACAGAACCCCGTGACGAAGTGGCAGCTAAACTTATGGATACCTGCCTTGTTGTGGAGGAACCCGTACCGAATGCAGGCGAAGCGTGCTTCTTCCACAATATGAGTAAAGACAGACCTGAAATATCTGTGGTAAACCGCAACATCGGCCGTAAATTCACGGTAAGATACAACAAAGAAACTCTTCCCGAAATAACAGAGTGGAAAGGCCTCCAGTGCGGTGATTTCGTTATAGGTCTCGAGCCCTCCACTACAAAACTTGACAATATTACTTACCGCACCATAAAAGCGGGAGAAAAGATCTGCTTCGACGTAGAGATCGAAATATCCGAGCTTTGATAAACCAAAAGCAAACTTACTGCCACGATCCGAAAAATATAAAGCCGCCACGGTTTTGTGGCGGCTTTTAAACGTCAATCCTGTATTATTTCCAATTATGTTCATCCGGATATTTTTGTATCTCTATATATTACCATAACACCGTCGAGATCTGCATAAAGCTCATATCCGCTGTTTTGAATGATTCTCACAAAATTTTCAAATCCGTTTTTCTTACCTTTGTCGGCATACTTTGAATAATTACTTTCAGCAGATACATCAAGAACTATATACTCTGTATCCAAAATATTTGAAAGAGATGAATATCTCAGCTCATACAGAACGTCCCGTTGCGACAGATACACCGTATAGAACGTTGTAGCCGTTACGGAAGCATCTTCGGGAATCTTGTCCAAAGTCTCCGACATACTCTGATAAAGCTCAGAATTTTGAATACATTTATTCGGATATCTGACAGCTTTCGGCACAATCACTGTAATGAAACATACAGCGCTTACAACTACCGCCGAAATAAGAACAGCAAGTTTTTTTCGGTCTGTCTTGAATTCGGACACATTTACGACCGAAAGATATATAAGAAATGCTGTTGAGCCAAAGGTATACTGAAAGAAAATATCGTGCTGATATGTATAATCCGGCATTAAATTAATTAAAACGTAGGGTATCAAAAGGATATAACGCTCATATTTTCGGGTGATAAACGGTAATCCGCAAATCGGCAATAAAGTCAACAATATGAACTGCAGTTTCTCGAGATCAACACATTCATATACGACTTTCATAGGATTTGTCATAACAGCCCTTACGATAGTAAACAAAGATGACGAATCCCCATAGAAAAAATTATTGTAACGGTAAGTCATTACTCCATCGCCTGATTTTGAAAGAAAAGACGTAACAAGAAAAAAATAGGACAGAGATACTCCGAATATTACCAATCCGATAACAAATGATCTTTTCCCTTCTTGCTTGTAGTTCAAAAGTCCTTTAACTATCATCCAGACGGCTATTACCGCAACATATACGGCAGCGTCCTCTTTAACCGTCAACGTCAAAAGAGCAGACACGGCAATTATCGCAGTGTTTTTCTTTTCTATTCCGTAAAATATCCATAATATTAATGGAGTCAAGAAGCAATTTTCATGAATATCGTAGGAGGTTCCGCCGGAAAAAGCAGGATATAGCATCAGAAGTACACAAAACAGCATACGTAATACCCCCGACATACCTCTGTTCTTGCATATCTTCCACAAAGGAATAAGTGACGATGTAATAATCGCAGCTTGTAATACCTGCAAAGTAGCAGGTATAGGAATTAAGGCATAAAAAGGAAGAAGCAGATACCATATTGGTGATACATGAACGTAAAAATGCGACATCAGCCCGCCACGTTCAATAGTCGTTAAAGGTATTCCCGACTCTTTCAAATGGTAAAACATCTGCGAAAATATCCCTAAATCAAATCCGGGAGTACTGAAGCTGTATATCCTACAAACCGTCCACATACTGACAAAAGCAAAAAAGCAGACAGACAGTCCCACCGTGATCCAAAGAAATATCTTGCTTTGTTTATTTTGGAATATTTCCGAAAACTCAAGGGTGCCGTTAACGTTATAAAAGGTCAGTCCCGCAATAATCAGTACACATACTGTTAAATATGGCAACGTATATGATGAATATAAAGATACTAAGGCAAGGGCTGAGAATACAATTACTGCCACCCATCGCTCCGCTCTGTCTGTATTTCGAAAATGTGAAACTGCATAAAGCAAAAAAACACCTGCTGCGGTAAGGACCGATACACGAAGCAGAGACATTTGCGAAGTCCCCTCAATATCGGTAAGACTACGCAGTTCAGCCGAAAGTAATACGTACTCAAAAAATACCGCTGCCATCCACGAAACCATAACACGTCGAAAAACAGTTTTCATAAAAACACCTCCCATATCCAAAAGAATACAGGAGGTATCTTTCAAAAAATCGACATTATTCTTACATTTTTCTTTCAATTTTAGGAAGCTTTACTATTGCGCTGAATTGGTCTCCGTCAACAAAAACGTTAAATTTTCCTCCGCAGGATTCCGTATAAGTCTGTGCTATTGCAAGCCCCAAGCCGCTTCCCTGAGTAGAACGCGCCTTGTCTCCCCGTGCAAATCGTTGAAGTATCTCATCAGCCTTGAAGTCCATTTCATAGGAAGAAGTATTTACCACACGTATTTTGTAACAGTCCTCCTCTTCCTTTACATCCAAAAATATCCTCGTACCTGATAAAGCGTATTTTATAGCGTTTTCCAAAAGATTCCCAAACACTTGGTGCATCAATGTGCCGTCAGTTACAACAGTTACTTTCTCGGAAAAATAATCTCTGCGTATTTCAAGTCCGCGGTAACTTAACTGATCGTTATACATCCCAACAGTTTGCTCTAACAAACAGACAAGATCGATCTCATCCTTTCGGCTTTCCACAACACCGCTGGAAACTTTTGTAAGTTCAAATAACGCTCCGACAAGATCGCTCATATAGCCTGCCTTTCGGTTTAAGAGAGCCAACTGTTCTTTTCCCCTCTCCGTCAAAGGCTCATCGTTCAGCAATTCGCCGTATCCAAGGATAGACGTAAGAGGAGTTCGGAGATCATGGGATACGTTAGCAATAAGTTCGACCTTAAAACGTTCACTTGAAACTGCGGCTTCGACCGCTTCCCTATGTTGCTTCTGTATATTTGAAAGCTGTATTTCCGTCTGCAAAAAAGCTCCGTCTTTTGCTCGTATCGGAGTATCATTTTTAAAATTATCGAGCTGCTTCTGAAAGTGATGGAGGTCACTTCCGTAACGCCAAAGACAGCAAATATCAAACATTGCAAAACCTATAATACACACTATCGGAATCAGATAGTAATCAAAGGTATGAGGAAATGATATTCTTCTTACGTCTTTTAAAAGAAATACCGCCAAAACATAAGAACCGATCAACCATACCACATATAAAAGAAGTGAAATCTGAGGTACATTTATTTTTCGTGAAATGCGGTATGTTAGGCACCAGGACAGGTCAGCACGAAACAATAACCAGCCCCAGAATTCTCTCAACAATAACTGCACTGCAAAAATAATGAAAAACGCAGAATACATACGCAAGATATCCCTGTACGGAGTTTGAGCCAGCGTACGATAATACAGACTTAAAATAAGTGCAAAACATAAAAGCACTCCGTCAGGTCCAATCAAAGGAGTCTTTTGTCTCAACACAAAAATAGCGGTAAGCGATAAAAGAGCGGCAGAAAAAAGCAGAACCGCACGCAGCAGCACACTCATCTTTCCCGCCTTTTCATCATCAGTATGAACAGATCCCGTATCTATCTCCGAAAGCTCCTCCCCTATCCCGTACGTCTCGTATGTCTTGTTGCCTCCGAACAGAGTTTCTTTCTCAAACAAAACCGTATCATACGTCGTCACATCGGTAGCCGATTCATAAGAGTTGTTTCTCTCCGTATATGCTACAAAACATAATAAAAACGACGATATAACAAGCAATATGACTGCAATAATATTACGGTGCTTCAAAAACATATCCTATCCCCCAAACGACTTTTAAATACTCAGGTCTCCTTGGATCAAGTTCCATTTTATCGCGTATACGGCTTATATGCACCATAACAGTATTTTCAACTGCATAAGCATCGCTTTTCCATACTTTTTCGTATATCTCCTCTGCGGCGTATACGTGTCCCGGATTTGACATAAGCATTTTTAATATCTTATATTCTGTCGCCGTAAGGTGTACCGTTTCTCCACGAACTGTAAGCTGTTTCTTTGCTGTATCGAGAACGATATCGCCTATTTTTATAAAATCGCCGGGCAAGGTCTCACGAATAGATCCAAGGCAGGCATAACGCCTGAGCAAGGCTTTTACTCTTGCAAGAAGCTCCTGCTTATAAAAGGGTTTTACGAGATAATCGTCAGCACCCGCCTCAAGTCCCAATACGCGGTCTGTACCTTCTGCTTTTGCCGAAAGAATAAGTATAGGCACATTATTATTCTGACGTATCTTAACAGTAGCGATAATACCGTTGCAATGAGGCATCATCACATCCATAATAACAAGGTGGGGACGTTCCGAATTCACCTTATTGCAGGCGGTTTCTCCATCATATGCTGTAATTACGCTGTATCCCTCTTGTATTAATTCGGTCTTGATTATATCGACAATAGAACTGTCATCATCAACAACAAGTATTCTGTAATTTTCCTCCATTATACGGCCTCGCTTAAACTTTTTTATTATTCTAGCATAAAAATATGAACGAACTGTATACACATAACAATTAAGTAGAGCATTCAAAAAAGCCCTCCGCCCGTTTCTCTGTAGAAAGGGCGAAGGGCTTTTCAGATATAAAAAGTTCAATTAAATTTTATAAGGTCAGATGGCATTTTTAATCCGTCCCTGAATATTCCCGTTATACAGTAGAAGGTGCTTGCATGCATCTCCTCTCCGTTTTCTCCATTTGCGGGCCAATACAGAGTCCATGCATCAGATTCGAAATTAAGACGAAGCTCATCGGAGGAGAAATTCTTTGCATTCTTCATCCAAAGATAACAGTTTCCGTCCTTTTCTCCAACGTACATCTCGACTCCGTAATCCTTCATAAAGCTGTGAAGGTTCTTCTGTCTGCCAGAGCCGCGTGCCCACGCATAGAAATTAATAAACACCTTCATTTCATAGGTATCCACCTTTTTCCAGCTTATTCCGTACATGCTTTCAGTATCGGTTACGTCAATATCCCACTCTGAAACTACGTCCCCCGATATCGCATATACATATCCCGTTTTTGTACTGTCGGAAGCTACAAATTGTATCTTTCTCTCACCAAGATCATCGGGAACACAGGTGATAAATTCAAAAGGCTCGCTTTCTACTCGGTTCCATTTAAAGCTAGCCTCACGTTTTTCGGGCCATCCTCCACCGGGATCACCAAAGGAGAAGGAATTATCCATCCAGATAAAATAACAGTCGTCTATCTTTTTTACATAAGCATGTACATCAAAAGGAGTGCCCTTCTTCCATGTACTTATGGGATGGTTATTAATATAAAATTTTTCGGGATCAAGCTTTATCCAACCGTCCGCGTTCCTTTCGCTTGTCTTTTTTACAGCATTATATATCTTAGAGCTTATAGCATAGATACCGCCTGAACAATCGAAATCGGGGCAAAGATACTTTACACTGTTTTTATCCTGATCAATGTCTGCTTCCTTGAAAAGCTTTACAAGCTCTTCTTCGTCGTTCATTTTTAACGGAAGCTTTTCTATACCGGACTGAATTGCCTCGGAGTCGGCTTGCTGAATTTCAAGCTTGGCTTTAGCTTCTATCTCTGTCATATATCCTTTTGCTACCAGAATATCCGTAAGCTGTTCAAATATGACAGATGCTAAAATTGCATAGCCCTTATCATTCAAATGTATATTATCGGGAGAAAGCTTTGGATCTGTAGTTGATGCGAATGTATCGATATAGTCAAGCTCAAGCTTTTTTGCAAGATTTTTTATTGCAGGATTTACATTTTTCTTTATAATGTCACCGAACATTGGGCAACTGGGTGCTGAGCAAAGCACAACAAGAGGATCACTCTCGAGCTCCTGATATTTGTTAATGATATATGTAGCATCCTTTTGAAGAATATTCATATTTTTACCGCCCGAGATAGATGCATCGTTGGTACCGAGCATTATAATAACTATATCGGGTTCAAATTTAAGACTCTTCCCGAAGGCCTTTACGTTTGTTGCATACTCATAGCCGTAGTCAATTGTGGAGAACATATAGGTGGCTCCGCCCTGGCCGAAGTTTACGCCGTTATAATTCGCACCCAGCCATTTGCTGACAAGCGCAGGATAACTGTTTTCATCTTGATTTGTACACTGGCTGCTCCATGTCAGGCTATCACCTACGAAGGCAACTTTTATCTTTTTATTTTCTGCCTCGCTAATGCAATTTTCAGCGATCTCCTTCGTTACCGCTCCCTCTTTGTAAAGCTTTTCTATGAGCATATCGTATCTTCCGTCAGCCGTAGGAAGAGCGAGAGCTTTCTCAGCTATTTCTTCCATATACCTTCCGAGGAAACTCTTGCTGCCGCAGATCTCATCACTTATAAGATCCTTTGCTCTTGCAAAAGAGATAAGTTCGGAATATTCCAGGCCTCTGATAATATCACCATATCCGAGGATCATAAGCATAGCGGTAATATATTCCTGTGCCGTGCACTCCGCATCCGGACTATAAGAGGTATCTGACGTTCCCTCTGTAAGTCCATTGGTATAAAGATACTTTACGTAAGGTCTCGTCCAATTCGGAAGATCTCCGAAAGCCAATCCCTCTCCGCCCGCAGCTATTGCCTCCTCTTCTTTGCCTAAGAAGCGAACAAGCATTACCGCTGCCTGAGCGCGAGTGGGAATACTATCAGGCTCGCATTCCATATCCGGAACAATGAACTGATCTGTTTCAGTATTATCTTCGAAGGTACTTCCGCATCCCGCAAATGCAGAAAGAACAAAAAGCATCGCAAGAATAAATGTTGATATTTTTTTCACAAGATATTACCTCCACTAGAAACAAAAAATATTCTGATAGGATCCACACCGAAATGCAGACCCCATCAGAATCAAAAGACCCATTAATTGAATTTTACGAGATCATTCGGCAATTCCGCTCCGGGTCTGGCTACACTCGTAATACAGAAGAACGTGCTTTGGCACATTTTTCCGTCTGATTCCCATCCAAGAGTCCATGTATCAGATTCAAAATTGAGATGTATCTCGTTGGTCGAGAAGTTCTTCGCATCCTTCATCCAGAAATAGAAGTTCCCGTTCTTTTCTCCGACGTACATTTCAACTTCATAATCTCTTAAAAGCTTATCAAGGTTCTTCTCTCTGAAGAAGCCTCTGTTATCCGCATTGTGTGCCCACGCATAGAAAGGTATATCTACCTTCATTCCGTATGTATCAACCTTTTTCCAGGTAATGCCGTACATTTTTTCGCTATCCGTCTCATCGATATTCCATTCGGAAACAATATCTTCGGTTATAGTGTAGATATATCCTGTCTTTGCACTGTCTGTAGCTATAAACTGTATCTTTCTTCCGCTGAGCTTGGTTGCATCGCATACGATAAATTCAAATTCATCGCTGGTGCCTCTGCTCCATGAGAACTTATTGTTTGCGCAAGTCCATCCTCCGCCGGGATCTCCAAAGGAGAAGGTATTGTCTGCCCAGATAAAATAGCAGCCTTTTATTTCTTTTGTATAAGCTCTTGCATCAAAAGCTCCGTTAGGAGCCCAAGTATTCATAGGATAGTCTCCGATGCAGAACTTTTGAGGATCAAGCAAAGTCCAACCGTCTGCATTTTTTTCTCCGGTCTTATCGAGCGTCTTGTACATCTTTGCGCTTATAGCGTAAATACCGCCTGAGCAATCATAGTCCGGACAAATATACTTAACGCTGTTTCTCTTTTGATCAAGTCCTGCTTCTTTATAAAGCTTTACAAGCTCAGCTTCGTCGTTCATCTTTATAGGAAGTCTTTCGATGCCTGCCTTGATAGCCTTAAGATCTGCCTGCTGAAGTGCAAGTTTTGCCTTTGCTTCATCTTTTGTCATATATCCATTTTTAACAAGGATATCGGTAAGCTGTTCAAAAATAGCCGATGCGAGAATAGCATAGCCTTCATCCGTGAAATGCACGTTGTCGGGAGAAAGTCTTGGATCGGTAGTCGCCGTAAAGGTGTCGATATAATCAAGACGAAGGCGCTTCGCCATATCCTTAAGCGCAGGGTTAACGCTGTTATTTATAACAGTTCCGAGCTGAGGACAGCTGGGAGCAGAACATACAACTACAAGAGGATCGCTCTTAAGCTTTTGGTACTGATTGATTATATGTGTTGCATCCTTTGTCAAAATGTTCATATTGTTTCCGCCGGAGATGGCTGCATCGTTGGTACCGAACATTATGATCACTATATCAGGTTCAAATGCAAGGCTCTTTCCGAATGCCTTTACGTTGGTAGCATACTCATAGCCATAGTCAATTGTGGAGAACATATAGGTGGCTCCGCCCTGACCGAAGTTTACACCGTTATAATTTGCACCCAGCCATTTGCTGACGAGCGCAGGATAGCTGTTTTCATCCTGATTAGTGCATAATCCGCTCCAGGTAAGGCTGTCGCCTACAAAAGCTACTTTTATTTTCTTGCTTTCTGCTTCATCGATAAAATCACCGGCAATTTTTTCTGTCACGGCTCCTTCTTCGTAAAGCTTCTCTGCAAGCATAGGATATCTTCCGTCAGCCGTAGGAAGTGTGAGGGCAAGTCTTGATATTCCTACCATATGGTCGCGGAGAAAACTCTTGCTATCATAATTTTCGTCATTTATAAGGTCCTTTGCTCTTGCAAAAGAGATGGCATCAGAATATTTAAAATCCCCATTCTTATCACTGTAGCCGAGAGCTCTCAGCATAAATGTAGCGTACATTTGTGCAGTACACTCTGTATCCGGGCTGTAAGTCGTATCAGACGTTCCGGCTGTAAGATCGTTATCGTAGAGATATTTTACATAGGGCTTCGTCCAATCCGGAAGATCTGTGAAGGGTAATCCTTCACCGCCTTCAGCTTTTGCCTCTGCTTCTTTGCCTAAGAAACGAACCAGCATTACCGCCGCCTGAGCTCGTGTAGGAACGCTCTCAAGCTCATATCCTCTATCCGTTCCCAAAAACAGTCCTGCTTCCTTCAAGTCATCTGCTGCTTCCGTAAACTTTACAGCAAAGATCGAAGTAGGAAGAATACAAAGCAGGGCAAGGAAAATTGCCATTATTCTGAACGATGTTTTCATGTTGACCTCCATTAGTCTCTCACCTGTTTTTTACAAAACAAGCGGAATTATTTCAATAACAAGGTATATGCTGTCTAAAATTATAACATATCGTTGTTTTTTTATCAATACAGCAAAATAAAAAACTCAGGGTGTCCTGAGTTTTTATCATTTGTATCCCATTTTTTCAAGAGCTTTTATAAGGATCTCACCGTGATCGAAAGCCAAAGTCTCATCTGTCAGATATTCCACACCGATACGTGACCCTTCACTGCGGTAACTATAGCGTATATCAGTGTCTCCGCATCTCAGTTCTACCGTATCTTCGTCTGCTCTAACAGAAAACCATGCAGTTTCCTTTGCATCGTCACCGGCAACAGGTCTGCAGCATCCGTAAACCGCAGAAGATGCATATACCTGAGATACCACCCATCCTCTGGGGTCTCTGCCGGGTCTTGTAAAAAGTCCTATCTCGGTAAGCGGCATTCCCTCTATACCCGTTTCTTCAAAAAGTTCTCTCTCCGCCGTCTGCTCTATACATTCGTTTGCATTGGCAAATCCCCCGGGCAAAGCCCATTTTCCTATATAGGGATGTCCTCCTCTTTTTATAAGAAGAACAGCAAGTTCTCCTTCTTTCTCGGTAAAGATAACCACATCGGCGGTAAGAGAAGGTTTGGGATAATTTTTCTGTTTATACGATTCGAGAAATTCTTCTTCTGTCATTCCTTTAGCATCGCGCATTTTCATTTCCGCTCCTTCGTTTAAAATTGCCAAAAGCGGGCTGTCGTTGCAGACAGTCCGCTTTAAATTTTTATATCAGAAATCAACTTCGGTGTCGTAGTAGCAGCACTTGAGAAGCTTTTCCATTTCCTCAACAGAAGGCTGACGGGGATTGGATCCTGTGCAAGCATCTCCGATAGCATTAACTGCGATATCGTGGAGTCTCTCAAGGAATACTTCTTCTGGAACGAAGCCCTGCTCGCAGGGATAGCTGTCAGCACCGTAGTTCTTGATGCAGTGAGGAATGTTAAGATCGTCATTCATCTTGCGCAAGAATGCGATGAGGAGCTGGACCTTTTCCTCAACGGAGCAACCGCCGAGTCCGATGTGATCGGCGATCTCAGCATAGCGCTTTGCAGCAGTCTCGTTCTTTGCGTTGAATGCAATTACCTTGGGAAGGTACATAGCGTTTGCAGCACCGTGGATGATGTGTGCGCCGAAATCAGCAAATACAGCACCTGTCTTGTGAGCCATAGAGTGAACGATACCGAGAAGTGCATTGGAGAATGCCATACCTGCAAGGCACTGTGCATTGTGCATTGCACCTCGCTTGTCCATATCGCCGTTGTAGGACTCAACGAGATCGTTCTTGATCATCTTTATTGCATGGAGAGCAAGGGGATCTGTATAATCACAGTTAGCTGTGGAAACATATGCTTCAACTGCATGAGTGATAGCGTCCATACCTGTGTGAGCAACGAGCTTCTTAGGCATTGTTTCAGCGAGTTCAGCATCAACGATAGCAACGTCGGGAGTGATCTCGAAGTCAGCGATAGGATACTTGATACCCTTGGAATAGTCTGTGATGATAGAAAAAGCGGTAACTTCGGTAGCTGTTCCGGATGTAGAAGGAATAGCACAGAAGCGAGCCTTCTTACGAAGTGCGGGGATACCGAATACAACACACATTTCTTCAAATGTGATCTCGGGATACTCGTACTTGATCCACATAGCCTTTGCAGCATCGATAGGAGATCCGCCGCCCATAGCGATGATCCAGTCGGGCTGGAACTTGAGCATTGCCTCTGCGCCTCTCATAACTGTTTCAACAGAGGGGTCGGGCTCGATACCTTCAATAATTTCAACTTCCATTCCTGCTTCTTCAAGATAAGCTTTTGCCTTATCAAGGAAGCCGAACTTCTGCATTGCGCTTCCGCCTACACAGATCATAGCGCGCTTTCCGGTAAATGTCTTAAGTACTTCAAGTGTGCCCTTACCGTGGTAAAGATCACGGGGGAGTGTAAATCTTGCCATTTTTTGTTCCTCCGATTTATAATCAAATTTTATTTTAAGCGTTCTTCGAACCGTACATATTGTAACATTTTCTTTTATTTTTGGGAATTATGAGTTTGTTATATCAAAGATATGTTTATTGATATAACCGCGCAAAACTTTTATAAAGAGCCTGAAAAGAAAAAGTTTGTGCAAATTGTATAAATTTTGATTGTATTTTTTTACATTAATTCCATTGATTAAATTGGACATACTATGATAAAATGAGGGTGTTGATAATATAGAATATTATCATTGGTATAATCGATAGAACCCGGGGGATAAGCACACAAGAATATCATTTGTTTTTATGTGTTTTCTCCCGTTTTTTGTTTTGGGATAAAAAGATACCGTCAAAACATCACTCTGTATCGGCGACCCTTATCCCGGAATGAAGTGAAATGCAGCAGACGACATATTCAATATCATGAAGCTTAAGAGGTCTGTCTTAATGAGGGCTTTATGAAAAATGGTATCACATTCTCCGTAAAAGACATTTCCCATAGCTCCCTATTTCACATAAAAAAATGTGATAGAAATATATATAAATCAAAAAGGAGAAAAAAATGAACAGAATCGAATTTCTCGAAAAGTATTCCGACTATTCGGCAGCAAAAACATGGCTTGCCGAAAACATCGAAACAAGAAACGATCCCCCCGTAAAATTTACGGTTGACGGAGTTTGCTCCTGCAAGCTCAACTGGGAAAAGACAGTAGGAAGCCCCGTTACTGTTACGGACTATGAAAAGACTTCCACTCCCGTCAAGAGAACATATTACACTATCAACTACACCGAAAAAGATCTAGGTCTTGAAGTAGAAGTAAAGGTAACTTCTTATCCCAATTATCCTGTAGTTGAGTACTGCGCAACTCTTA
>SVSF01000047.1 GCA_015064425.1 Oscillospiraceae bacterium
TGTTCCGTCAATATTATGAAAATCGCGGTCTCTCACGTCTCCAAGAGTGTATTTTACTTTCCATTCAGCTTCGAACGCAATGGCATTGATAAGATATGCTACCGCAGTCGGAGGAATGGTGTCTATAAGCTTACTTATCATTCCGTCGGTCTTATCCGATACCCACTCGTTCATCTCATCGCATGTTTCCCTCGAGAAGTTCTTCCCCATAACGTCGGCATTAAAGCAGGTACTCATAAGTTCCTTGAAGCCCTCGTTAACACGGAAACTGTCGGTATTTTTATACCAGAAGGAATTTGCTGAATTCATTTTAAAACCGTCGCCTTCAGGAAGCTTTGACACGTAGTCATAGAGGTAATTGTTAAGCTCACCCGTTTCCATACCGAGAAGCTCCTCAAGCTCTGTGAGAGTTTCATTTTTTGCGCCGTTTGCAAGCATGGAAAGCGCGATATATACAGACAGTGGGGAGATAAGGGAGTTCCTCTCAGAGGATATGCTTTTTTTGAACATATCAAGCGCAAAATCATTATAGGCATTTTTAAATTCATCATCTGCGCTGCGTGCTTCAAGAGCCGAGATCTTCATAGCAAAGGTCCCGTCATCAGGTTTTGTTTTTATTGGGTCTTCAATTCCTCTCTCCATACATGAGCACAGAGAAAAAAGCAGTACTGCCGCTAAAAACAGCGAAATAATTTTCTTAAACATACATATGTCCTCCTTTGTATCTGCCAATTAGACGGTGTATCCTTGAATTTGTTCCCGAAATATAAAAAAGTTCCGATATTTCGGAACTTTTTTATGATTTATTCGTCTGCTTCCACGTCAGTAACGGCAATAGCCAGTTCCTTAAGAGCTTTTTCTTCTCCGGGAGCGGGACAGTTTGTCATAAGCTCGGAAGCGTTCTGCATCTTGGGGAATGCGATAACGTCTCTTATGTCCTCAAGACCGAGCATAAGGGTAACAAGTCTGTCAAGACCGAAGGCAAGTCCCGCATGAGGAGGAGTACCGTACTTGAACGCCTCAAGCAAGAAGCCGAACTTAGCATCAGCCTCTTCTTTGGAAAGACCGAGAAGATCGAATATCTTTGACTGGATGTCAGGCATATGGATACGTACTGAGCCGCCGCCTGCTTCTGTGCCGTTGATAACTATATCGTATGCAAGAGAACGAACCTTCGTAGGATCTGTATCGAGAAGAGGGAAGTCCTCAGGCATAGGCATCGTAAAGGGATGGTGCATAGCGCAGTATCTCTGTTCTTCTTCATCATACTCGAACATGGGGAATTCTGTTACCCAAAGAAGCTTGTAGTCGTTTTCCTTTATAAGGCCGAGCTTCTTTGCAACGCTGCAACGGAGTGCTCCGAGAGCGTCAAATACTATCTTATCGGCATCGGCAACGATAAGGATAAGGTCGCCGTCTTCGAAACCGAGTTTTGTATATATAGCTTCATTTTCTTCGGCACTTAAGAATTTAGCGTAAGATGAAGAAATTTCACCGCCGGAATTCTTTGCCCATGCAAGCCCCTTAGCTTTGAAAAGCTTTGCTGTACCGGTAAAGGCGTCGATCTCTTTTCTGGAGAACTGGGCACCGCCCTTAACGTTGATAGCGCGAACCGATCCGCCGTTTTCAATAGCGCCTGCAAACACTTTAAATTCGGTGTTTTTAACAAGCTCGCTTATGTTGCAGAGTTCCATTCCGAATCTGAGGTCGGGCTTGTCGGAACCGAAACGCTCCATAGCTTCCGCGTATGTCATCTTCTGAATGGGGAGGGGAAGGTCTATGCCTTTGAATTTTTTGAAAAGATCTTTTAAGAAGCCTTCAACGATCTCCATTACCTGTTCCTGCGTTACGAAAGACATTTCAAGGTCGATCTGCGTAAATTCGGGCTGACGGTCAGCTCTGAGGTCTTCGTCTCTGTAGCAGCGTGCTATCTGGAAATATCTGTCAAATCCCGAAAGCATAAGAAGCTGCTTGTAGATCTGAGGTGACTGGGGAAGCGCATAGAACTTACCGTGGTGAACTCGGCTGGGAACGAGATAGTCTCTTGCTCCCTCGGGTGTGGGCTTGATAAGGTTAGGTGTCTCTATGTCAACGAAGCCTTGTTCTGCAAAATATTCGCGGGCAATGTTGGTTATGACTGAACGTGCCATAATATTTCTCTGCATATCGGGGCGGCGGAGATCCAGATATCTGTGCTTCATTCTGAGCTCTGTCTTAACGTCGCTGTCCTCAACTATCTCAAAAGGAGGAGTCTGTGCAACCGAGAGTATTTTAAGCTCTGTTACGGCTACTTCTATCTCTCCTGTGGGAATGTTCTTGTTTATTGCACCCTCGCCTCTCGAGCGTACGGTTCCTTTTGCGGCAAGAACGTATTCGCCTCTTATAATAAATGCCTTATCAAATATTTCTTTGTCGGTCTTCTCGTCAAAAGCGAGCTGGATGATACCGGAGCGGTCGCGGAGATCGATGAATATAAGACTTCCCAAGTCTCTTTGACGTTGTACCCATCCTACAACGCTTACTTCTTTGCCGATATCGGATTTTGTAAGCTCTGCGCAATAATGCGTTCTTCTGTCACTTTGTGTATAAATCTCTGCCATCTTTTTATCTCCTTAAAGAAGTTCCTTTAATTTTTCAATATCATTAAGATCAATTTCTGTTTGAACACCGTCGCACATACGTCTGAGTTGCGCTTTGCCGCTTTCAGCTTCGCTGTCTCCGATAATGAGCGTGTTTTTTGCGCCTATCTTATCAGAATATTTCATCTGTGCCTTAAGACTTCTTCCCACGATATCGCATTCAGCAGCGATTCCCGCACGTCTGAGCTCTTCTGCAATAAGGGAAGCTTTGACAGCTGCCGTTTCACCCAAGGGAGCAATGTAAAGGGCGGGAGAATTATCTGCCTTGATTTTTATGCCCGCTTCCTTCATAGTAAGAATAAGTCTTGTTATTCCGAGGGCAAAGCCTATTGCCGGCATTGCGGGACCGCCGAGTTCCTTTACAAGTCCGTCGTATCTTCCGCCGCCGCAGATGGTGCTCTGTGCACCGATATCGTCGCATACGAATTCAAATACGGTTCTTGTGTAGTAGTCAAGACCTCTTACAACAGACGGATCTATAACGTATTTTATTCCCGCACCGTCAAGAAGTTTTGTGAGAGTGTCCATGTGCTTTTTGCAATCATCGCAGAGGTGCTCCGTTGTTTTGGGGGCATCCTTTGCAAAGGAACTGCACACGGGGGATTTACAGTCGAGTATTCTCAATGGATTCTTTTCAAGTCTCTCGCGACATGTGTCACAAAGTTCGTCTTTTCTTTCGCTGAAATAATTGTAAAGAGCCTCTCTGTGTTTGGGTCTGCATTCGGGACATCCGATAGAGTTTATGTGTAATGTGTAGTTGGAAAGTCCAAGCTCTTGCAGGAAACAGTTTACGAATGAGATTATGTTTGCATCTGCAAAGGGAGATGCGGTACCGAACATTTCTGCGCCGAACTGATAGAACTCGCGGCTTCTTCCTGCCTGAGGCTTCTCATATCTGAAGCAGTTTATTATATAAAACAGCTTCAGGGGAAGGGCATCTGAACATTTTCCGTTTTCGATAATACTTCTTACCACACATGCAGTACCTTCGGGACGTAGTGTATAGCTTCTGTTATCCCTGTCCGTAAAGGTGTACATTTCTTTCTGTACAACATCTGTGGTATCACCTACGCCTCTCTGGAAAAGCTCGGTAGCTTCAAAGGTAGGGAAGCGTATCTCTCCGAAGCCGTATCTTTTAGCGACTTCTCTTGCTTTTGCTTCGATATACTGCCATATGGCAACGTCCTCAGGCAGTATATCGATGGTTCCTCTTGCTTTCTGTATCATATATATTCCTCACTGTTACTGATTTCCGTTTCTTTGTTTACGTATCAGATCGTTCTTTATATCCCAAAGCTTTTGTGACAAGTCGACATAATAGTTATGGGGATTCTCAAATCTCTTTACCTCGTCCCACTGGAGATCAAGCTCCTTTTTGCAATAACTGCGTATCTCTTCTGTGGAAGGAGATTCGTAAACACATTTTCCGTTTATAAATATCGGCACAAGGAGATCTCTTATACTGAAGTTTTCAAGTGTCTTGGTCTTCCACGTAAAATCGGGATCAAATATGGTCAGAGGAGCGCTTTCGTCTATTTCCTCGTCATGAACGGTAATAAGATCGGCGATCGCCTTACCCGTATCGTTCTCATATATTCTGTAAAGCTTCTTGAAATGGGGATTGGTTATCTTTGCAGCGTTTTCGCTTATCTTTATCTTCGGTATGACTTTTCCGTCTTCATTCTCAACAGCAACCAGCTTATATACTCCGCCGAAAACGGGATGGCTCTCGGAGGTGATAAGTCTTTCGCCTACTCCGAAGGCATCTATACAAGCACCCTGCCTGAGGGTGTCTCTTATTATGTGCTCGTCAAGGGAGTTTGAAACGATTATTTTACATTCCGTAAGCCCTGCCTCGTCAAGCATCTTTCTCACTTTTTTTGTGAGATAGCTTATATCTCCGGAGTCTATTCTTACTCCGCATTTGCTTATACCGTGCTCCTTAAATGCTCTTATGGCATTTGGGACGCCGCTTTTCAATACGTTATAAGTATCTATCAAAAGAGTAGCGTTATTGGGATAGATATCACAGTATGCGCTGAAGGCTTCGTACTCGGAGTCGAACATCTGTACCCAGGAGTGAGCCATGGTTCCCGAAGCAGGCACACCGTATCGAAGATCGGATATGGTACATGCAGAACTTGCACATCCGGCTATATATGCCGCTCTTGCTCCGAATATGGCCCCGCTTGCGCCTTGAGCTCTTCTGGAGCCGAACTCGCTTACGGCTCTGCCCTCAGCTGCTCTTACTATTCTGTTTGCCTTGGTCGCAATAAGGGATTGATGATTTATTGCAAGCAGGAGAAAGGTCTCTATAAACTGCGCTTCGATAGCGGGAGCTCTTACTGTGAGTATCGGCTCTTTAGGAAATATCACCGTTCCCTCGGGCACCGCCCATATATCTCCCGTAAAACGGAAGTCTTTTAAAAAGTTCAGAAACTCTTCGGAAAATATATTTTTTTCTCTCAGAAAAACAATATCTTCTTCTGTAAATTTTAAATTTTTTATATAATCAATAACTTGCTCAAGACCGCAGGCTATGGCAAAGCCTCCGTCATCGGGAACGGTTCTGAAGAACAGATCGAAATACGATATTCTGTCCTTGAGTCCTTTGGAAAAATATCCGTTTCCCATGGTGAGTTCGTAAAAGTCAAAAAGCATCGTGTAGTTATCTCTTAAATAACCGTTGTTCATGTGCAAGGGTCTCCAGTTTAATTTACTATATAATATATAATACATATTGTATAACAAATTTTGAGATTTGTAAATAGAATACGCAAATCTTTGGCTCATGAGATAAAAAAAGATGCCGAAAATTACTTCGGCATCCGTTTTACTGATTATTATCAGTCGCTGATGTAGGGGAGCATAGCGATATGGCGAGCTCTCTTGATAGCAACTGTAAGCTGACGCTGATGCTCAGCACATGTACCTGTGATTCTTCTGGGAAGGATCTTTGCACGTTCGCTGATATATTTTCTGAGACGTGCGGTATCTTTATAATCAATGTGTTCTACCTTGTCAACACAGAACTGACAAACCTTTTTTCTCTTGTGGAAATTGTTGGGTCTTGCAGGTCTGGACTGAACTTCTCTTTCCTTATCCATCGTAAATACCTCCTGTTAGATTTTGTGAGGATCAGAACGGCAAATCGTCGTCGTTCGGGATCTCTTCGAAATTGGTGGAATCGGCTGTTCCGGAAAATGCCGGTGCGCTATCATGACTTGCGGAAGCAAAGGGATCGGACTGTGACTGTGCTGCGCCTGCCTTGCTGTCAACGAATGTTGCTTCGTCAACTATTACTTCCGTGGCATAACGCTTCTGACCCTGCTGATCCGTCCAGCTTCTGGACTGGAGGGAACCGGTAATGCAGATACTGCTTCCTTTACGGAAATAACGTGTGATGAATTCAGCATTGCTTCTCCATGCAACGATATTTATAAAGTCGGCGTTCTGCTGTGCCTGCTGATCTCCGTTCCTTGCAAAACGGCGGTCGATGGCGATCGAGAAAGACGTAACGGGTATGCCGTTGGACGTCTGTCTGAGTTCGGGGTCTGCGGTAAGTCTTCCTCCGAGGATGACTTTGTTGTAATTGAAATTAGCCATGACAAAAACCTCCTAAGACCGATCAGGCATCAAGCTTTACAACGATCGAACGAAGAATACCTTCGGTGATATTGTAAATTCTTTCAAGCTCTGCAGGGAACTCTGCGGGTGCGTTGAACTTTACGTAGCAGTAATAGCCTTCCGTAAGGTCGTTGATGGGGTATGCAAGTCTGCGCTTGCCCCAATCGTTGACTTCAACGATTTCACCGTTAGCAGAGATAAGTTCTGTGAACTTTGTCTTTACCTGCTCTGTCTTTTCTTCACCTTCATTCAAAGATACGATGAAAATGGTTTCGTACAGTGAGTTAAGCTTATCCATTCTTTACACCTCCTTATGGACATAAGACCGCAAATATAACAGATTTTTTGCGGCAAGGAGAAAACCGTAGTTTTCAACTCAAATATTATACAATGTGATTCGGCTTTTGTCAATACTTACTTAAAATATTATCAATATATTTTTCCCGCTTTTCTCCGCACTTGACAAAAGCAGGAGACGGAGTGTATAATTTTTACGATACAAAACAAAAAGGGAGGATCTTTTAATGGAACTGTGGGACGATATTTCCAAGACGTTGAGCACTGTTGCCGAGACCACTGTAAAGGGCGCGGAAAAGCTTACCGATATAGCGAAGCTGAAATATCAGATATATGTGGAAGAGAATAAGCTCGAAAACGTGTATCAGAATATGGGAAAGCTCTATTACGAGGATCCCGAAAATAATCTTCCCACCTTGAAGCTTCAGCGCAGTATAGCGGGAGAGCTCATCGAAAGGATCGAAAAACTTAAATTGATACTTGCCGAGGCAACTAACCATTTCACCTGCCGTTCTTGCGGAGAGAAAGTGGGAAAAGATATGTATTTCTGCCCCAGATGCGGTAAGAAGATCGTAAAAGAAACCGAAGGTACGGAAGTATAAAAAGAAAAATACGGGCGGGCTCTTTGCCCGCCTGTCTTACGGAGATAAAATGATTGCATTAAGTTGTGAAAACGTCAGTCTGTCATTCGGAACGGATGTTGTGCTTGACAAGATCTGCTTCGGACTGAACGAAGGGGATAAGCTTGGAATCGTCGGTGTTAACGGCGCGGGTAAATCCACTCTTTTTAAAATAATGACGGGTGAATATACAGCCGATAGCGGACGCGTTTATATTGCCAAAGACAAGAGCCTCGGTTTTCTTGACCAGAATCTGAATTTTGAAGGAACGGGTACGGTAGAAGAGGAGGCAATGAGGACATTCTCTTCTCTTATAAAGGATGAGGATGAACTTAACGCTTTACAGAAACGCCTTGACGGCGGCGATGATTCTTTGGCAGAAGAGTTCTCAAAGCTGCATGAGCGTTTTACCGAAAACGGCGGATATGAGTTCAGGGGCAGGGTAAGAGGAATGCTCAAAAGTATGGGGCTTCCCGAATCCGTCTGGGGAATGAGTATATCATCTCTCAGCGGCGGACAGAAGACCAGACTTGCCATAAGCTGTCTCCTGCTTAAGGAACCGGATATTCTTATGCTTGACGAGCCTACTAACCATCTTGATATGTCGGCATTGGAATGGCTTGAGGATTTTATAAAATATTACAGAAAAACAGTACTCATAATATCTCACGACAGATATTTCCTTGATAGGACCGCCAATAAGATACTTGAGATCGAAAATTGCAGAGGTACTCTCTACAACGGAAATTATACGGACTATGTAAAGAAAAAAGAAAGCGACCGTGAGATACAGGAACATCATTATAAAAACCAGCAAAAGGAGATCGCCCGTATCGAGGCGTATATCGAGCAGCAGAGACGCTGGAACCGTGAAAAAAACATTATAGCCGCAGAAAGCCGCGAGAAGCAGTTGGCAAAAATGGAGCGTGTTGAATGCCCCGATGCTTTGCCGGACAAGATAAGACTGAAATTTGAAAAGTCAAGCGAAAGTGGCAATGACGTGCTCAAGGCCGAAGGACTCGGCAAGTCTTACGGAGAGCGGACTATTTTTGAAAAAGCGGATTTTCTTATAAAAAAGAACGACCGCGCTTTTATCGTAGGCGAAAACGGCTGCGGAAAATCCACTCTCATAAAGATCCTTATGGGCAAACTTTCTGATCATATGGGAAGCGTCGAATACGGCTACAACGTAAAGATTGGGTATTACGATCAGGAAAACCAGCAGCTTGATGAAAAAAATACAGTTCTCGATGAGCTTTGGAACGATTTTGACCGTCTGGGACAGACTGAGATACGCAATGTTCTCGCTCTCTTCCTTTTCAAGGGTGATGACGTTATGAAACCCGTGTCCGTTCTGAGCGGAGGAGAAAAGGCAAGGCTTACCCTTGCAAAACTGGTTATATCAAAACAAAATCTGCTTATACTAGACGAGCCTACTAACCACTTGGATATAAATTCAAGAGAGGCTCTCGAAAGCGCGTTAAGCTCTTTTGAAGGAACTATTATTGCCGTATCTCACGACAGGTATTTTGTTAGCAAGCTGTCTACGAGAATACTTGGCTTTGACCCTGAGGTCAAGGGTAAAATAATAGATTTTATGGGAAGATATGAAGCTTACAGAGACTACTTGAAAAAAACTGAGGGTGAAAGAGGCAAGTCTTTGCAAGGCGGAAGAACCTCTGTTGAGCCTGAGTCTAAGGCGGAAAGCGCGAAGGATATCTATCTTCTGAATAAAAAAAATCAGGCGGAGCTGAGAAAAAAGGAAGCCCGTTTGAATAAAGCAAAAGCGGAGGCTGAAAGGACCGAGGCGGAGATCGAAGCCATCGATGAGGAGATGGAAGCGGCTGCTACGGATCATGTAAGGCTTGCAGAACTTTATTCGAAAAAAGAAGTCCTTGAGGAAAAACTTCTCGAGTTATACGAACAAATAGAAGAACAGTAAAAAAACTGCCGCTTTTGCGGCAGTTCTCTTTTTATAAATGATCAGTCGTCGATACTGCGTACTTCGTTTCTTTCTCTGAATAAAAGAGATATGCACCAAAGGGCACAGAGACCGACTAAAGTAAATATGACTCTGCTTACCAAACTTGTCTGGCTTCCGAATATCCAGGAAACTATATCGAACTTGAAAAGACCTATACTTCCCCAGTTAAGTCCGCCTACAATAAGCAGTATCAAAGTCAATCTGTCAAGTAACATTGTGTTCAACTCCTTATTAGATTTGTGAACATCAATAATATCTGCAGATATGGCTGCTTTTATACCTTTTCTTTTATTTTCCTTTTATTTCGATGTTACCATTTATGGTAAAGGCATTGAGTTCAAGATATGCGAGATCCTTAACGATACTGAACGGACTTTTTTCGGAGGTACCCAGTATCTTAATATCTCCTTCTTCTGTTTCCGCATTTACGTTGTGGAAACCATAGCTGTGCGTCTCATAACTGATATCGCCTTCGTGAAGCTTGACGGAAAGCTTTTTGATCTCTGAGAGGCTTACACTGCAGTTGCCTTTGGAGATGCTGACAGTGGCTGAGTCGGAATATATTCCGTCTGCATTGACATTTCCTTCCTCAAGAGCTATGTATATGTCTTTAAGCTCTTCAACATTGGAAAGGCTTACGTCACCCTTTTCAATGGAAAGGGACAGATCTACGTCATCCTTACCGGAAAGGTATATACGTACTTTTTTACTGTCGGTGAATATACGTCCGAGATTGAACAGACTTCTTATTCCGTTAAAAGAAAAATCATTTTTGCTCAGATTCAAAAGGGAAGATATGTTGAATTCGTCGCTGAATTCAAAAACACCGTTTTTATTTGATGCAGAATAGGTTTTTGAATGGAAGTTGACGAGTTCGATACGTGAACTGTCGGCACAGCCTATTATCTCAACGTCGGCTTCGGGAATGATCATATTGATCTTTGTAAGTTCCACAAGGTCGAGAGCATAGGTTACTACCATATTACCATCTTCGTTAAAACCGTCTTTAAAAAGGTCTATATTTTGAGCTTCGGCTTTATTTTGTGCCGTTATGCATATGACCATACCGATAACCATAACGAGAAATGCTGCTATGAGGCAGATAAGAAATGATTTTTTCACTTTTTTCTACCCTCCTTTGCGGCGTTAAGACGTACTCTCGAGTTTCTGTATGCGGCTTTGATACCGTCGTTTATCTTGCTCATCAGTGCAGGGAAAAGCTTTGTGACCAAAAGGTGCAAAAATGCAGTAAGTCCGAAGCAGGCTCCCAGGAAGAATATGCCGAGTCCTATTTCATAAAGCCCGGCTGCCTGGGATGCGGACAAAAGCGTGACTCCGTAGTATATGCCGAGTACGGGAAGAATAATGCATCCTATGGCAGACACAAGGCATACCGCTCCGCAAACAATAACAAGAACCGATATGATTATCTGAGCCAATATGGCAAGGACAGCAAGCATCAGATTCAAAATACCGTTTAAAGGAAGGAGCATGGCATAGCTTCCGCTTATATGCTTCTTTTTGACAGCGGGTCCCTTTTCGTCAAAGGCCGAATCTATGTAGTCCATTCGAATACGCTCTGCGGATTCTTCCTGTGATACTTTTTCTTCTTTCCGCTCCTCGACCGTCTTTTGAACCGGAGCCGATGAAGCCTTTTTTTGTGCTGTTCTTGCGATAATGGACTTGTTGATGCTTATAGCAATGTTCTTTACGTTTTCATAAGAGCCGAGCTGTTTTGCCAATACGTCTTCGGGCATTTTTGCAAACTGCTTTTCGAAATGTCCTATGTATGCTTTTATATAAGCATCTTCGACACCTAATTTAACAAGCTCGTTACACAATTCGGAAAGAAAGGTCTGTTTGTCCAAAAAGGCACCTCCTTAAAAAAGATTGAAAAATTCATATATATGTGGTATAAATTATAATATAGCGGAACACGATAACGGATAATGATCCGTATACACACATAATTATATCAAAACGGAGAAAAAAATACAATATGAGAATGAGAAAAAAGAAGCACGGAGCGGAAAGACTTGAAGCTTGCTCCGAATATCTGCTTGATAAAGATAACGTTGAATACAAAGAAAGTATGATGCTTGAGATAGGCTGCGGTAAAGGAGCTTTTATTCTTGAGACGGCAAAACGGGCACCTGAAACACAGTTTATAGCTATGGAGCTTGTTTCAGACGTTGCTCTTCTTGCGGCGGAAAAGATAAAGGCTGAGGGCGTGCCCAACGTAAAGTTCCTTGTTGCCAATGCGAAGACCGTTGACGAGATATTTAAAGAGCACAGCTTTGACAGGATATATCTCAATTTTTCCGATCCGTGGCCTAAGGCCGGTCACAAGAAAAGAAGACTTACTTACAGAGATTATCTTGAAAAATATAAGCGTATACTTAAGGGAGGCGGTGCTGTATTTTTTAAGACCGATAACCGTGGACTTTTTGATTTTTCACTTGAGGAGTTTGAAGCGTGCGGCTTTGAGCTGAAGAACCTTACATATGACCTTCACAACAGCGAATACAACGAGGGGAACGTGGAGACCGAGTACGAAAAGAATTTTTCGGCAAAGGGATTTACCATCAATCGTGTTGAGGCTTACGTGAAATCGGTTAAAAAGGAGGATGACGAGTGAGATTCTTGAGAAAGCTTGAGTATAAGCTCGGAAAATACGCCATAAAAAATCTGATGCTGTATATCATCGGAGCTATGGGTGTAGTATTCATAGCAGACGTATTCACGGGATCTATACTTATTGAAAACGGAATATACGATTCGATCTATTATAAGCTTACGTTCGACAGAGAGGCGATACTTCAAGGAGAAGTATGGAGGATATTCAGTTTTATATTCCTTCCGCCTATAGAGAATGTGTTGTTTATGGTACTTGCACTGTATTTCTACTATTTTATAGGCTCGGGCCTTGAATATAACTGGGGAGCTTTCAGGTTTAACGTTTACTATTTTACCGGAATAATAATGCTGATAATTTCCGGATTTATCGTAGGGTATACCTCAAATGAATATTTGAATCTGTCGCTTTTCTTTGCTTTCGCCACTCTTTATCCTGATTACGAAATACGTTTGTTTTTTATCATTCGCGTAAAAATGAAGATCATAGCGATACTCGATGCTTTATTTTATGCAATTGTGTTCGTTCTTGGTAATTGGACTGTAAGAATAACGATTTTGTTCGTTTTTTTGAATTATTTTATATTTTTCGGAGGATATTTTTTCGGCAGAATAAAATTTTTCTTCAAATACAAACAGTACAAGGTATGGTGGAATAAAATCAAAAACCTTTTTAAAAGATAAGCGGTGCAGGGATATGGTATCCCGCAAAGGTGACCGCAAATCAGAAATAAAAAAGCATCCCGACTCCGAGGAGACGGGATGCTTTTTTATTCATTTATTACTGCTCGTCTTCAGCATCTTTTCTTCCTTTTGCAAGGATGATATTTGTAATGATACCAAGAATGAGAGCGCATGCAATGTTGGTGATGTAAACTTTACCTATATTCATTGCCATTCCGCCGATACCTGAAATAAGAATAACGGAGGTGGTGAAGAGGTTAGCGTTATCTTCAAGGTTAACCTTCTGGATCATCTTGAGACCGGAAACTGCAATAAATCCGTAAAGAGTTACGCAGACACCGCCCATTACGCATCCGGGGATAGAATCAAGGAATGCAACGAATGGAGAAATGAAGGATATAAGAATAGTCATAATAGCTGCGGTAGTGATCGTGATAACGGAAGCGTTCTTGGTAATAGCAACGCAGCCAACGGACTCACCGTAGGTGGTGTTGGGGCAGCCGCCGAAGAAAGCGCCTACGATAGAACCAACGCCGTCGCCGAGAAGGGTTTTGTGGAGACCGGGCTCTTCAAGAAGATCTTTTTCAATGATAGAAGAGAGGTTCTTGTGGTCAGCGATGTGTTCAGCAAATACTACGAATGCAACGGGAATGTATGCAACTGCTACGGTTGCGAGGTAAGAAGCATTGAAAGAGCTTACGCCCTTGAAAGCTTCAATGAATGTAAACTCAGGAAGTGC
>SVSF01000048.1 GCA_015064425.1 Oscillospiraceae bacterium
AGTGTCTCAACAACTTCTCCTGCTCGTTCTCCGCAAGCAGCGATTATTACTATATCAACGTCAGCATATTTGGACGTTGTGTGCTGAAGCACGGTTTTTCCTGCACCAAAAGGACCGGGAGTACAGTATGTACCGCCTTTTGCTACAGGGAAGAAGGAGTCAACTGTACGAACTTTTGTTTCCATTGTTTCTATGGGAGCAAGTCGCTCACTGTAGCACCTTATAGCTCGCTTAACGGGCCATCTGAAAGACATCGCAACGTTTATATCGCGACCGCGTTCGTCGGTTATGACGGCAACGGTATCGTTGATGGTATACTCACCTTTTCCGCTGATGCTTTTTACGGTATAAGTTCCGAGCAAATAAAATGGTATGAATATCTTGTGCGTAAATGCGCCCTCGGGGACGGTACCGATATATTCACCGGCACGTAAGGTGTCTCCGACTTTAGCTGTAGGGGTAAACTCCCACTTTTTATCCGAGTCGAGTCCGTCAGCATAGTTTCCGCGTTCAAGGAACCAGCCAACTTTTTCTGCTAAAAGCGGCAGAGGATTCTGCAGTCCGTCATATATTTTACCAAGCAGACCGGGACCCAGCTGAGCTGACAGCATATCTCCGGTGAATTCTACGTCATCCCCACATTTGATTCCTCCGGTCATTTCATAGACCTGGATCTGAGCGATATTTCCCTTTATACGGATGACCTCGCTTTTGAGGGTGATATCGCCTACTTTAACATAGCATATTTCATTCATGGAAACGTTTCCGTCGAATTTTACCGACACTAAGTTTCCGTTAATGCTGATGACTTTTCCTATATTTCCATTCATTATTAAGCCTCCGATTTGTCACGATTTAAAATGGAATTGTAAATATCCTTATATGCGGCTTTACCGATTTCTGTATCAAACTGTCTTATACGCACAATCAGTTTAAGCCTTAAGCCGTAATAGAAAATATAATCTTTCGAGAATATATCGGTTGGTCTGAGCAATTCCAAAAAGCTCAAACGGTAGTTTAAAAGGAAAATTTCTGCTTCCATAGGATTTTGTATTTCCGTAGCTGCATTTGCGACTTTGAGCACTTCTATGGATAAGCTCCTGTTTTGCAGATCAAGCGGAATACCAAGCTTGTCTGATCTTGCTTTGGCAAGAGTAAGACGCAAATTGCGTTCATTATTATTCCACGCTTCGATCAAAGCAGAGGATGATGTTTCGGAAGCTAATGGAGGAATAAGGGTGATCCCTTCTATTTCGCTCAATTCTTTTTCCCCTAAGAAACGCTTGCAGAGTTCCATAAAGCGTTCTTCGGTGATCGGAAGCGGTGTGCTTTCGCCGATTCCGTCTAAAGAAGGGAGCTGTGATATCATATAATATAAAGACATATTATTTAGCCTCTTTCAAAAGCTCGGTAACCTTGGGGCTAAGGTAGTTGGAAAGCATTTCAACTACAGCCTCCGCAGAATAATCATAATATGCACTTCCGTTATTTACGGAAATGCGGAAGCCTCCGTCAAAATTGTCGTTGGCTTTGAGCGTGATTCCGCTCAGCATTTTTTCTTTAAGAGCCGCAAGCAGGAGAGTTTCGAGACGCTTAAGGTCTTCGGTATTCAAGATAACAGCCAGGTCTTCGGCATCGGGCTTCTTTGACCATTGTTCAACAATACTTATTAAAAGATGTGCCAATTCATCGGAAGAGTATACTTCGGTGATCTTTTGGTCTAAGATCGCATCCAATTCCCGCGTTATGCTTTCTCTGAAAGAAATAAGCAGATTTCGTCCTGCTTGACGAAGAGTATCTTCTCCCGAAGTGACCATTCGTTTGCTTTCGGCCTTGGAATCGGCTAATATCTTATCAGCCTGTGCACGTGCATCTGCAATTATTTTTTCTGCTTCTGCCTTTGCCTCTTCAATTATAGCATCGGCTTCTGCTTTAGCTGTTTCTACGCCATCCTTTTTTATTTGTTCAATAAGTTCCCGGAGTTGAATTTCCATAACGTTATCTCCTTTTCAGAATATATTTTATCTTTTATTTATTACAAAACAAAATTGAACCAACGTTCTCTGCAGCCGGTTGGTTCCAATATACATCATTATAACCAAAAAAATCTACCTTATTATAGTGTGATTATAGCATAATTTCGTTATACCGTCAATAGATGAGTGTAATAAATATACAAAATAATAAAGAAACAATATTTCTTATTTATCCCAAATAACAAAAAAGCAACGTAGCTAAAACAGTTACGTTGCTTTTTTTACTTAATGCCTTTTATGCTATATCAACGGTCGTGATAAATGCTTTTAAAGGCGGATTTTAAGTATTATTTTTTAAGAGCAATAGCTTCTTTAGCCTTATTAACGATATCGGAAGCTGTGAGTCCGTACATTTCAAGAAGCGCGGGAACCTTACCGGAACGGCCGAATTCATCCTTAACACCAACGCGGAGAACGGGAACGGGGCATGTTTCGGAAACGGATTCGCAAACCGCAGCACCGAGACCGCCGATAATGTTATGCTCTTCTGCAGTAACGATAGCACCGGTTTCCTCTGCGGCTTTTGCAAGGATATCCTTATCGATAGGCTTGATGGTATGGATATCTATAACTCTTGCAGAAATTCCTTCTTCGGCAAGAAGCTTTTGAGCTTCAAGCGCTGCGTGTACCATAAATCCGGTTGCAACGATAGTTACGTCGTTACCTTCTGTGAGCTGTACGCCCTTACCGATCTCAAGCTTTGTTCCTTCGGGGAATACGTTTACTGTAGCAAATCTGGAGAAACGGAGATAAACGGGTCCGTTATGCTCGATAGCTGCTTCAACTGCAGCTTTTGCTTCAACGCCGTCGCAGGGAGAAAGGATAGTCATACCGGGGATAGTTCTCATAAGAGCAATATCCTCAAGGCACTGGTGTGTGGCACCGTCTTCACC
The DNA here is from genome assembly GCA_015064425.1 of Oscillospiraceae bacterium. Next base: position 2,930 of record SVSF01000048.1, read on the forward strand.
TACAGTAATACCTGCATGTGTGGCGCCGATCTTAACGTTGAGGTGAGGATATCCAACGGAGTTTCTTATCTGCTCGAAAGCTCTTCCTGCAGCAAACATTGCAAATGAGCTTGCGAAGGGGATAAGTCCGCAGGTGGAAAGACCTGCAGCTGTGGATATCATATTTCCTTCTGCGATACCGCAGTCGAAGAATCTTTCGGGGAATTTCTTCTTGAATACGCCTGTTTTCGTAGCCGCTGCAAGGTCTGCATCAAGAACTACGAGGTTTTTATATTTTTCGCCGAGTTCGGCAAGCGCATTACCATACGCTTCTCTTGTAGCTATTTTATCTGCCATGTTTGGATCCTCCTCAAGCATTGAGCTCGGCTACTGCCTGTTCGTACTGTTCCTTGTTGGGAGCAGAACCGTGCCAGCCGACCTGATTTTCCATAAAGGAAACGCCCTTGCCCTTTACAGTGTGGCATATGATAGCCGTGGGCTTCTCTTTGCATTCCTTAGCTGCGTTTACAGCTGCTTCGATCTGGTTAAAGTCGTGGCCGTCGATGGAAATAACGTTCCAACCGAAAGCTTCAAACTTTTCGTCAATAGGTGTGGGGTCAACAACGTCAACTATCTTGCCGTCTATCTGGAGACCGTTGAAGTCAACGAATGCGGTAAGGTTGTCGAGCTTGTTGTGACGTGCAAACATAGCTGCTTCCCAAACCTGGCCTTCCTCTATCTCACCGTCTCCGAGAGCTGAATAAACTCTGTAGGACTTACCGATTATCTTTGCAGCAAGAGCCATACCGCAAGCAGCAGATATGCCGAGTCCGAGTGAGCCGGTAGTCATATCAACGCCGGGTGTATGCTTCATGTCGGGGTGACCCTGAAGGTAGCTGTCAGCCTGACGGAGAGTCTTGAGATCCTCCTTGGGAATGAAGCCTTTTTCAGCAAGCACTGAATAGAGCGCCGGTGCTGTGTGACCCTTTGAAAGAACGAATCTGTCTCTGTCTTCCCACTTGGGATTCTTGGGATCAACATTCATTTCAACGAAATAAAGGTATGTGAGAACATCAGCGATGGAGAGAGATCCACCGGGATGTCCTGAGCTTGCAGAATAAACTCCCTCGAGTATGCCGAGACGGACGTTTTTAGCTATCTGCTTAAGCTCGTCGATCTTTTTCTGTTCCATTTTTTAATCCCTCCGGATTTATATATTAAAAATATTAAAATATTTTTTGCACATTCAAAATATATTATACTATTAATACGGAGCTTTGTCAAAGCTTTTTTAAAAATTATTGATAAACTTACAGAAAAGTACGGATTTTTCGGGGATAGGTGACTGAGATTGAAAGATAATACCAAAATACTGAGATATAACGGTGTCAGTATGATAAAGCTGACTTTCAGAACGGAAAGCATATTGGAGGAAAGCGGAAAAATAGGAAAAAGGGAGTTTTATGAAAAATTATTTGAACTGTTTTTTAATTCAGTAAGAGAAAGAATATACCCGCGTTTGTGTTCCGAGTTTGACGAAAGTACAGATGAAAAAAAGAGATTTCGTTTTGATCCTCTCTGTATAGATCTGAACTGTAAAGTTTTTTGCGGACAAGGGATCTTAAGTGTTGCTGTAAATACAGAGAGTAAAAGACGGGGAACGGAAAGCAGCTTTCGTACTTTGTGCCAGAATTGGGATGAAAATGGCAGGATCTTATTTTTTTGTGATATCTTCAAAAAGATCAGAGGAATAAGAGGGAAGGAAGATAATTTTTTCTTCGACGGAAGCGACGTGAGGATATATCCGCAAGGGGTTTACGGGATGGAGAAACGGAAGAACATACCCATAATTTCACAAACCCGTATTTCGTTCAAGTAAGATAGATACTCAGACTTTATATCCGCAAAAACAAAAGCAGTAATTCGAACTTTTTGCTCGTTTTACTGCTTTTGCTTATTTAAATAACCGAATCAGTTTTTATATTTTTTTGCAAGACCGCCTTCTGCTGTTTCACGGTACATAACTCTCAGGTCTTTACCTGTTTCGTACATTGTATCTACGATCATATCGAAGCTTATCTTTCGTGAATCGGCAAGAAAGTCTGCCAGATTAACCGCATTCAGCGCACGCATTGCCGCTATGGCGTTTCTCTCTATGCATGGAATCTGTACAAGACCCAAAATGGGATCACAGGTGAGTCCTAAATGGTGTTCTATTGACATTTCCGCAGCGTACTCGATCTGGTCAAGATCAAGCTCGTAAAGTTCTCCGGCAGCCGCTGCCGCCATAGAACAAGCGGTTCCTATCTCTGCCTGGCATCCGCATTCCGCACCGCTTATTGATGCGTTTGTCTTTATAAGATTGCCTATAATGCCTGCCGTAGCAAGGGCGTGTATTATTTGTGTATCGCTGAAGTTTCTTTTGGTTTGCAAGAATTTTAATACCGCGGGAACGACTCCGCAGGCACCGCAGGTGGGAGCGGTAACTATAGTTCCACCGGAAGCGTTCTGCTCACTTACCGCGTAGGCATACGCGCAAATAAGACGGTTGGTCTTGGTTTCTTCACTCTCGTCGATATGCTTCTGTCTGTATAAATATCTTGCCTTTCTTTGAGTACCGATACCGCCTTCAAGTATGCCTTCTGCCTCAAGACCGTCCTTTATAGCTTTTTTCATTATCATCCATACGTCATTGATGTGGTCCCATATTTCCGTGCCTTCGCATTCCTCTACGTATTGCCAGATACGTATTTCTTTTTCTCTGCAATAGTTGGATATCTCGGTAAATGAATTGAGATGATATACCTCGCTGTGCTCACGTACGGATTCGCCGTTTTCCACTACCTCGCCGCCGCCTATACTGAAATATCTTTTACGGAGTACTTCATTTCCTTTGTCGTAAGCAATTATATCGAGTGTGTTGGGATGACGTTCCGTGGGAGTATCAAAATCAAATTCCACAGTGCAGCTCTTACCCTGAAAAGCTTCTTTAATTATGACGTCGGTCATATGACCCTTTCCTGTTTTAGACAGCGATCCGTAAAGAATTACTTTGTATTTTTCTGCGTTGGGGGCTTCTTTGATAAATCTCTTTGCCGCAGTAAGCGGACCCATTGTGTGGGAAGAGGAGGGACCTCTTCCAATCCTGTACAGATATTTCAAAGACTGCATTAGACATACCTCGTTTTTTATTCCTTAAATACAGTATAACATATTTATAAATTTTTTCAACAGTAAACAGTGTAATACCGCTTGGATACAGTATTGGCTTATAACAAAACAATTATAAAAAGCAGATGAAAACAGGCGCCGGAGCTATCCTCTTTACCATCTGCTTTTATATTACCAACGGGGAGATCTGTCCTTAGATGCAACGGCAGCGGCCTTCATCGCTTCTGCGATCTCGGGGTTCTGCTCTGTTTCCGCAAAATGCATAAGAGGCTCAACTTCCTTATAAGAACCGATCTTCTTAAGAGAATTTGCACTTGCGAGTCTTACTTCTTCATCGTCATCCTTGATGGATTTGAGAAGAGCTTCGATGCTTTCCTTTACTCTTATTTCGCCAAGAGCATTGATAGCTGCAACTCTTTCGTCGTATGTATCTGCAGTAAATACCGCATTAACTATTTTTCCTACTCTTCCTTTTTCGGCAAGAGCAAGATATTTTTCATCGAGAGTTTTCTTTTTGAAAAAAAACATTTTGGGATACCTCCGAGTTATTTTATTTTTGTATCTCCTACATTGTACCATTTTTGTTTTGACTTGTAAATAGTTTATTTGTTAAGAAATTTGTGTGATCCGCAAACTACTGAATAAATCTTTGAAGCAATCAAGGTATAACCTTTTTTGCCCAGATGTATGCCGTCGAAGTAGAGATCTTCCTGCTCGGACGTTATTTGATATATGTCTATCATGGATATGCTTTTTTCTTTACATAGAGATCTTACAGCGGGTACGATAAAAGTATCGGTAGCTTCTGCGCACGCATCGTTTGTAAATCTCTTTGGGGGAGTACACAAGTACACGTCGGGCTTACTTTTGAGGGAAGAGTAGATATTCACGATATTCTCGAGTGCGGAGATGTAATCTCCGTCTGCTCTGTCTGCTATATACCACGAATCGTTTGTCCCCAACATAATGATAACTATATCGGGATCTGAAAGCAGACTGCTCTTGTATTCCTTTGTTTCAATGTAAGGAATATGAGGGGCAGTATCGTTAAGGGCGGTGGAACCGCTCCTTCCGAAATTCAGAACGTTGCAGCCATCCGGAAGCATTTCTTTGAGAACTGAGGTATAGGAACCCGAAACGATATCTCCGGACCCATCTCCGTGAGTTATACTGTCACCTACACAAATGAGCGTAAGTTCGAAGGTGTTCTCTTCTTTTTTTTCGGTTTCAGTTTCCTTGACGTTGCTGTTAACGGATATGACGTAGTCACCGTCTGTGTGCTTACTGTCGTTTGCCATAGGGAAAAAAACAACGGCGGCAAGTATGACAGCAAGTATCATACAAAAAAACTTTATTGCCTTCATTTCACTTTTTACCGAAAGCGTCTTTTAGTACGGGCGCTACGGTTTTGGCGAGCAAGGCGTAGCCTTCGTCTGTAGGATGGACTCCGTCAATAAAAAGCGACGGAGCTGAAAGAACGGAATGGACGTCGATCAGTACGGCACCGTGCTTTTTCGCTATTTGCTCCTGAAGGGGAATTATTATTGTTTCTATACTGTTGGCAAATTGCGGATTGGAATAAAGGTGCGGTACGAGACAGAAGAAGATGCGGGGACGCTTTTTCAGTATTTCAAAGCTTTCAAACATTTTGTCTGCGGCTTTAAGATAGTCCTCCTTCTTTGCTCTGTCGGGATAAAAGCAGGAGTCGTTGGTTCCGAGCATAAGGACAACGGCATCGGCACCAAACATAAGTGCTGCCTTATGCTCTTCCGACCCGTAATACGGAAAGAAGGTGTCCGGCATCATAGTAGAACCGGAAAGCCCGAAATTACCTATCTCATATCCGTCTCCCATGAGATCTTTCAGTACGGAAGGATATGATGCCGTATCGGGATTCGATGATGCATAACCGTGGGTAATGCTGTCTCCGACACAAGCGATCTTTATTTTTTTACGGCTCATTTTTTTCACCTTTACTTGTTTATTCCGAGATATTCTGCTACGTAGCTGTACATAGTATCTGCTATGGAAGCATATCCCTCTGCATTGGGATGAATACCGTCAGGGAAGAGTTTTGCCATATTTTCTGTGTGATCCCACATGTTTATATACGTAACATCAGGGTACTTGTCGGCGATCTTCTTGATTATAGGTTGAATGTGCATTTTTACATAGTCCTCAACGTCTGTTCTGCCTTTGTATGCATGAGGCGGAGTAGCTACAAATACTTTGGGGCTGGATTCAAGGTCTATATAGGATTTAAGAAGCCTTTCATAAAGACTTTCAAACTGCTTGGGACTGAGTCCGAGGTTTCTGATGTAAACGGAATCGTTAGTTCCGAGCATAATTATAACTATATGGGGCTGGGATTTTAAGCTCTCTCTGTATTCCTTCATGTTCATGTATGCATGTTCGTCATGACGGAAGGTCGTAGCTCCGCTTACGCCGAAATTAAGGACTGTAAAGTTATCTCCAAGCTTTTCCTTAAGCTTCGAGGGATATGAATCTTTATCAGGATCGTCAAGACCGTAACCAAAAGTTATACTGTCTCCCACACAGGATATCGTCATAGGCTCCGGTTTTTCTGTTTCTGCCTCTGTTTCGGTCTCTATTTCGGTCTCTGTTTCGGTCTCTGTTTTGATTTCAGTTTCAGTTTCCGTTTCGGAAGCTGTTCCCCCGCAAGCAGCGAAGGGAATCATCATAGACAATAAAAGAAGTGATATGATTGATTTTTTCATTTTTACTTACTCCGTGAATTCTTCATTTTATGTTAAGATAGCTCTTTATATAGGAGAGCATTGTATTTGCAATGGAAAGATATCCTTCCTCATTGGGATGTATACCGTCGGGAAAGAGATTGGACATATTAGCCGTATGATCCCACATATTTATATAAGTCACTTCCGGGAATCTTTCGGCAACTTTTTTGATTATAGGCTGGATATATGCTCTCACATAATCTTCAACGTCAGTCCTGCCCTTGTAGGCGTGAGGAGGAGATGCTATGAATACTTTTGGCTTTGAGGAAAGATTCAAATAAGATCTTATCATCTGATCCGTAAGTTGCTCAAAGGTGTTGGGGCTAAGCCCAAGGTTTCTTATATAAACGGAGTCATTTGTTCCAAGCATAATTATAACAATGTCGGGATTAAGCTTAAGGCTGTCTCTGTATTTTTGAGAATCCATATATGAAAATCCGTCATGACGGAACATGGTAGCTCCGCTTATGCCGAAATTATGCACCTCATAGTTATCGCCCAACAGTTCCTTAAGTCTTGAGGGATAGGAATAGTTTTTGGGATCGATAAGTCCGTAACCGAAGGTGATACTGTCTCCGACACAAGCAATGACCTTGGGTTCCAGGTCCGGCTCGGGTTCGGGCTCGGTTTCCGTCTCAGTCTCGGTTTCGGTTTCCGTCTCGGTTTCGGTTTCCGTCTCAGTCTCGGTTTCGGTTTCGGTTTCCGTCTCGGTTTCGGTTTCCGTCTCAGTCTCTGTTTCCGTCTCAGTTTCGGTCTCGGTTTCCGTCTCAGTTTCGGTTTCCGTCTCAGTCTCGGTCTCCGTCTCAGTTTCGGTCTCGGTTTCCGTCTCGGTCTCGGTTTCCGTCTCAGTCTCGGTCTCCGTCTCAGTTTCGGTTTCCGTCTCAGTCTCGGTCTCCGTCTCAGTTTCGGTCTCCGTCTCAGTTTCGGTTTCCGTCTCGGTTTCGGTTTCCATCTCAGTCTCAGTTTCAGTCTCCGTCTCAGTTTCGGTTGCGGTTCCGTTTATGCTTTCCGCATCGGTATCTTTCTCGTCTCCGCCGCAGGCAAAGAGGGAGAATACCATAATGATGCAAAGTATAAGCGCCAATATTCTTTTCATGATGTACCTCTGTTCGATTTATCTTTTATTTGTTATCCAAGTTCTTCGACTATTTCATAAAGAGTTTTCGTCTTACCTACGTTTCCGGGGAAGATAATGTAGGGAAGACCTACAAATTTACTTTCGGTTCCCGTATACCATACGGGGATACCGGGCTTTATCTGTCCTACACATACTGCTCTTTTAACACCGAGCCCCTTTGTTCCGATATCGCTTGAAGTTATGCCGCCTTTGGCGATAAGGAAACTCGGACGTACCGAAAGATTCTTTACGATAGATGTGACGGAATCGGAAATTTTTGTAGCTATCTTAAGCTCGTCTTCTTTGTTTCCGGTGTTAATGTCAACTCTGTCGCGTCTTGTATATACCGCAACGGTCTTACCGTCGGATATAAGCTTTTCGGCTTCTCCTATAACTCTTGCGACCTCTTTTTCTATTGCGCCCTCTTTTAGAACAGTGTGTTGGTCAAAGCATATAAAGCTTACTTTTTCGCACTTCTTTAATTCTTCAAATTGCTCCGTAGTCTTCTTTACGTGTGATGCTATAACTATAAGACCGCCGTTTTTATTGCCTTTATCGATCAACTCATCTTTTTTGAGGTAAGGTTTATCGGAAATGTTTCCAATAACCTTTACAAAACCTGCTGATATACGGAAAATATAATTCTTACCTTTTTCGATGTTCTTAAGGATCGCCGCACAGAACAGCTTCGCATCGTAATAGCTTACGCTGTCAGCACATATTTTTCCGAAATCTTTTACTGAGGAGAGCATACAGCTTATTTTTTCAACATCTGCAGCTTTTATATCGTCTATCGGTACGCAGACAACATCCTTTGCCTTGTATCTGCCTTCCGTTTTTTCTTCAATATAGTCGGGGAGGTAGGAGCTTGAGAAGGGGAAAGTCTTATCCTTAGCGTAGTCAGTAAGTGCTGCAGGGGTCAGCTCATTGTCCATTTTTATGTAATGTGTTCCGCCGATGGTATATCTGTCACCTTCAGGAAAGAAGGGGTAGAGAACTTCTCCATCAAATTTTATGCCAAGTTCTTTTTCGAGAGTATCTCTCATTATCTCCGTTTCAAGGGGAAAGTGACCTCTGAGGGTAGAGTCGGAACGGCTGAGAAGGATGAACTTAATATTGAGTTCTTTTGAAATTTTTGCAATAGTTTCGCAGACCTCTATATGACACTTTACCGTTTCCTCTGAGGTAAAGCTTCTGGAATTTGTAAGGATGAAGAACATCTGCTCTTTTCCCAGAAATCCGTTCTTAATGCTTTCGTACGACCAATCTGTATATACGGGTACACCGTGAACTGTCTGTACTCCCGTAGGATCGTCATCGAGCACGATAAGCTTACAAGTAAGCTTTTTTACCGCTTCGCGGTATATTTTATCCACCGCATCATTGTTTGGGTCTGTAAAATATTTTTTTGCTTTTGAATAATCTAATATGAGTTCCACTGAGGGGCCTCCTTATAAAAAAGAAATTTCATAGTATTATACTATGTTGTTTAAATAAAGTCAATGATAAACGCTCAATATGCTGGAATAGTTAATTAATTTGGTAATATGAATAAAATACCTCTTGAAGTTTTTTCAAGAGGCAAATGATAATCGGTATTCTATTTTTTGTATATAGCAAGGCTCTGCATTCCCATAAGCTCATATGAAAAATTTACCTTGTCCTTATCAAATCTAGTACGGGCACCTTTTTCAATATAAGGATCGCTAACGATATAATGTTCTTCGTCATATCCTACCAGAAGAACGCAATGATGGTACATATTGTAGCTTATTTCTTTGCCTTCGGGAGTCTCCCAGCGGTAGATGTATCCCTTTGCACTGCTGTCATGCATATATAAGGTTGCCCAAATTATTACGGGTATGCCTTTGTCTATATATCTTCCGCACAGCTCTTCAAGGCCCATTCCCTCGTAAATGTCGTATCCGTATTTATCTGCATCAAGAAATTTATCTAAAGCTTTTGCGATAACCGGAGCGTGGCATCCCCAACCCGATGAATTTCGTGGATCACCCGAATACACTTCACGAGGATCGGGACCCGTAGCATTAGCTATGGCAGATCTGCCTCTGTCGAGATATTTTTCAATAAAGTCGTCAACACTTATGTCTACGCCTATGTGCCGAAGTGCCATTACCGTAGAAACGGGCTCGCATCCGTTGGGATATTTGGGAAACTGATATATGTGTGGTGCATCTATCAGAAAGGATTGGAATTTAGGTGAAAAGACGTCATCTTCGGTTTCAAATTCGGGTATCGTATCGATTTCGTCTTCATTTTCACTTTCATTTTCGATTTCTTCTTCACTTTCATTTTCGATTTCTTCAGTGCTCTCCTGTGCCATCTTCTCCGGTTTTTCTGTTTGAACGTTTTCCGTATAGGTCTCCGTCTCGGGATAAACGGAATGGCACGGCTTTTTCACCTCGGTCACTTCAACTTCGAAAATACCGTCTGTTTCGGTTGAAGCAACTGGAATACCGTGGGAAGAATATCTTCCGCAGGCGGTACTGAATATAAGAAGGGCAGCTGTAAGTAAAGAGATCATAAACTTTTTCATATAAGACTCCGAAATGTTTTTTATTTATAGACAGTCTGTTTATTAAAAAGTTTCGAAAATAACAAAAAATATCTCCTGTATCATTTGTGAGAATTTTAGCGGAATACTTTAAGCATATACTTAACTTATGCCGGATGAGGAATATGTGTCAACAAAAATGCAGTATCCTTTTTGAAAAGGATACTGCATTTATTATATGTTCGGTTCTGCTTTTTCCGAGTTGGGGATCTTTTCGATATCGTACGGGGTCGTCTGGTAGACAAAGTAGTTAAGCCAGTTGGAATAAAGAAGATTTGCATGGCTTCTCCAGCTTACGAGAGGTGCTTTCTCGGGGTCGTTATCGGGATAGTAGTTTTTGGGGATCTCCGGAAACAGCCCTGCATTCAGATCTCTGCGGTATTCCTTATCCAAGGTGAGAGGGTCGTATTCCGAATGTCCGGTTATGAATATCTGCTTTCCGTATTTTGAAGAAACGGCATATACTCCGGCTTCATCCGAATACGAAAGAAGCTTGAGCCTCGGTTCCGCTTCTATATCCTCGCGGCGTATTGCAGTGTGTCTGGAGTGTGGAACCATGAACTTATCGTCAAATCCCCTAAAGAGTATAGATGTCTTCTTTTCTACTCTGTGTGGGAAAACACCCGATATCTTTTTTTTAAGCGGATATTTCTTTATGCCGTAATGGTAGTAGAGACC
>SVSF01000049.1 GCA_015064425.1 Oscillospiraceae bacterium
GCACTTACTTTCTACAGCCACGAGGGATATCCCGCAGAATCTGTATATGAATATCTTATGACGGTCCTCAACTCAAACTATGAGGATTGGAGACGCGCAAATCCCGCAGTTGACGTTAATGAATTCAAATTTTCTTACAAGAAAATGAATCCGGCAGGCTCACTCTTTGATGAAGATAAATTAAAAGACGTTTCCAAAAACGTTATATCCGCTATGAATGCAGAAAAAGTATACGAAAAGGCTGCTAAATGGGCGGAAGAATATGACAATGAATTTTACCGAGTATTCACAAAAGATCCCGAGTATTCAATAAAAATACTCAGTATCGGAAGAGGCGGAAAGAAACCCAGAAAAGACCTCACGGTTTGGAGTGACGTGAAGCCCTACGTAGATTTCTTCTTTGATGAGTACTACAGTATGAAGGACAGTTATCCCGAGCAGTTTAACAAAGCAGATATCAAGTCCGCGCTCTTGAAGTTTACTGAAACTTATGATGAAAATGACGACCAGAACATATGGTTTGAAAAGATCAAATCAATATGCGACGGACTCGGGTTCTCCCCCGACGTCAAGGCATATAAGGCAGAGCCAGAAAAATTCAAGGGGCACGTCGGAGACATAAGTTCTTTTATCAGAATAGCTGTTACCGGAAAGCTTAACTCTCCGGATATGTATGAGCTTATGCACATACTTGGAAAAGATAAAGTTATATCCAGAATCAAAGCACAGGCAGAGAGCTTGTGATCCAACACTAACATTCAGAAAGGTACGGGCATAAAATGGAAGAAGTATCTTCAAACTTTATACACGACATCATAGACGCCGATCTTGAGGCGAAAGTAAACGACACTGTACACACGCGCTTTCCTCCCGAGCCCAATGGCTATCTTCATATCGGAAGCGCAAAAGCGATACTTATAAACTACGGTACTGCAAAAAAATATAAGGGCATATTTAATCTCAGATACGATGATACAAACCCTGCTAAAGAGGACAACGAATATGTTGAATCTATATACAAAGATCTTCTTTGGCTTGGTTGTGAACCCGATGGCGGCGTATTTTATGGTTCTGACTATTTTGACAAATGCTATGAGTTTGCAGTAAAGCTCATTAAGGACGGAAAAGCTTACGTATGCGACCTCAGTGCCGAAGAAATGAAGGAATACAGAGGCACCCTCACGGAGCCCGGCAAAAATAGTCCCTGGAGAGACCGTTCAGTTGAGGAAAATCTCAAGCTTTTTGAGGAAATGAAGAATGGTGCTTATCCCGACGGCTCGCACACGCTCAGAGCGAAAATAGATATGAGCTCTCCCAATATCAATATGAGAGACCCCGCTATATACAGAATAGTTCATGCATCCCACCACCGTCAAGGTGATAAGTGGTGTATCTATCCCCTTTATGACTTTGCTCATCCGATTCAGGATGCTCTTGAAGGTATTACCTATTCTCTCTGCTCTCTTGAGTTTGAAAATCATCGTCCCCTTTACGATTGGGTAGTTGAAAACATCGGCTTTGATCCTCGCCCTCATCAGTATGAGTTTGCAAGACTTAACGTAAGCTATACGGTAATGAGTAAGCGTTACCTCAGAAAGCTTGTTGAGACAGGTATTGCAGACGCTTGGGATGACCCAAGGCTCCCCACCCTTTGTGCACTCAGAAGAAGAGGATACACTCCCGAATCTATCAGAGACTTTATTAAGAGGGTCGGTGTTTCAAAGGCCTACAGCCTTGTAGATATCGAACTTCTTGAACACTGCATCAGAGAAGAACTTAACGCCAGCGCCGAAAGAAGAATTGCCGTACTTAAACCCGTCAAGGTTGTTATAACGAACTATCCCGAAGGAAAAACAGAGTACTTCCCCGTTTCCAATAATCCTTCAAACCCTGAAGCCGGAACAAGAGACATAGCATTTACAAGAGAACTGTATATCGATCGCGATGACTTTGCAGAGGTTCCTCCGCCTAAGTTCTTCAGGCTTAAGCCCGAAGGCGAGGTAAGACTTATGGGTGCCTATATAATAAAGTGTAATGAGGTAATAAAGGATGAAAACGGCGAGATAGTTGAGATCCGCTGCACCGCTGACCTCGAGACGGGTAACGGAAACCCTGTTGACGGAAGGAAAGTAAAGGGTACTATCCACTGGGTATCTGCAGAAAACTCATATGACTTTGAATGCATGCTTTTCGATAAGCTCTTTACTATAGCAAATGTATCCGATATACCCGAAGACAAGACATACGACGATTATCTCAACCCCGATTCCAAAAAGGTTCTTTGCCATTGTAAGGGTGAAGCTTCTCTTGCCAATGCACAAAAAGGAGAACGCTTCCAGTTCGTACGCACCGGCTACTTTACTCTCGACTCCAAGTATCCCAACACATTTAACCGCATAGTTACTCTCAAAGACAGCTATACAGTGAAATAACGGAGGTTATACTTAATGAAAGCAATTATAATGGCGGCAGGAAAAGGCACAAGAATAAACGACAACGAAAATCCTATGCCCAAGGTCCTTCGCCCTGTAAACGGCAGACCTATACTTAATTACGTTTTTGATGCGATAAACAGCATTGAAAAGAAGGATATAACGGTCATAGTCGGCTATATGCATGAAATGGTAACGGATGCATTCAAAGATTGCGGATGTAATTTTGCCCTTCAGGGAAGCGATGGATACGGAACAGGATATGCAGTTATGTGTGCCCTTGAATCTGACTCCTTAAAGGATTACGAGGGGGATCTTATCGTACTCAGCGGAGATACACCGACAGTCAGAAAAGAGACTGTAGAAGCTATGATAAATATGCAGAATGAAAACGGTAACATCTGTACGCTTCTCTCGGTAAACTCTCCGGAAAATCAGTCATACGGTAAAATTATCAGACAGAACGGAAAGATATGCGATATAGTTGAGGTAAAAGACTGCAACGACGAACAGAGAAAGATCTGCGAAGTGAACGCCGGTCTCTACGTATTCAATGCGAAGGAGCTTAGAGAAGCACTCAAAAATATAAACTGCAATAATAAGGCAAATGAATACTACCTCACAGACGTACCTAAGCAGCTCATTAAACGCGGATGTAAGGTAGAGACCTACACTATAGACGATATCAGCGAATCATACGGAATCAACACCTTTGAAGAGCTTCGTATCGTTGAAGAACTTTTAAGAAACAGAGCAACGAAATAAAAGCATTCCCGCTATATAGCGGGAATGTTTTTTACTCTATAAGAGCAGAATAATATTTAATGTCAAACTTATCAAGATCATCAAGCGTGACCCTAAACTCCAACATAGCTTCTTTCAGAGACTGAGTCGAGCCGTCGCTGTAGAAGACTGTAGTTTCATGGACAGTTGGAAAATAATAGTACATATCTATACCAGTAAAAAATACGTCCACTTGAGTATCCATCGTATCTCTGTCTTTAATATCCGTAATGTATATTGCTTCACCTTCCGATTCCGTTTCATCCTTTTGAATCATAGACCCGGCAAGGCTTTCCGATTCAATATGATCAACAGAATTTTTACAAGAAGATATGCCAAGCAGTATCAGAATAATAAAAAATATAAAAAACGCATTTTTCATATAAGTATCACCTCCTTTTTTCACCCCATTAGACGGACAATATATATATTAGTTCCATTTTTCGTTAAAACCTTAATGATCCCTTTATCGGTTGCATTTTATTGTGAAATATGGTAAGATTATTATTGGAAAGATTTATACAATCCGGCAAGGAGGAAAATAGAATGAATAAAACACTCACAAAAAATCACCACTCATTCTCATATAAAGTGATAAGGCTTACAGCCCTTATTTTATCTGTTCTTATGCTGTCCTCCTGCGGTGTTGTATACCGCGTTAATAGCAATGGCGAGGGGCTAGATACGGAAAAAGAGAGTTATGGCAATAATTCGGCCGAGAGTGAAAGCTCTGATACAGAAAACGAAACGGAAAAAGAAACGGGATCCGTTGTTTTACCAAAAGACAAACGCTTAAGATTCATTGCCGTTGGAGACAATATGAACCACTCTGCCATATTTAATGAGGCGGCAGCTCTTGCATCAAGTATGGGAGAAAGCGGTTATTATTACGACAGTATGTACGAAAATATAGCCGCAAGGATAGAAAATGCAGATATCGCATTTGTAAACCACGAATCGCCTATTGCGGGAGACGGGTTTAAGGTTCAGGGATATCCTTCATTTAACGGTCCAAAAGAGTCCGGAGATATTCTTGTTGATTTAGGCTTTAACGTTATAAATATTGCCAATAATCATATGCTTGACGTTGATAATCAAGGAACCGGCTATCTCAACAGCATAAAATATTGGAAAACCAAAAACGTTCTTATGATAGGCGGTTATGAGAGCGAAAACGATTACAACCAGCTTCGTATTTTCGAAAAAGACGGTATAAAGATAGCTTTTCTCTCGTATACTTACGGAATAAATCCCAACAAGGCCCAAAACGATGCATCGTCCTGTGTAGTTCCCTTAATAGACAAAGAAACTATTAAAAACCAGATCAATGCAGCAAAAGGTAAAACAGACCTGATCTTCGTCTCTCTTCATTGGGGAAAGGAAAACGAAAACACAGCTAATTCAAGTCAAAAAGATATTGCAAAATATATTGCAGATCTCGGCGCTGACGTTATTATCGGTCACCATTCCCATACCATCCAGCCTATAGAATGGATTGACGGAGTAAACGGAAACAAAACACTTTGTATTTATTCTCTGGGAAACTTCATCTGCACAATGCTTAACTGGTATAATGTTTTGGGCGGTGCATGCAGCTTTGATATAGTAAAGGAAGGCAACGACGTACGTATAGAAAACGTGGTTTTAGAGCCATTTGTAATACACTACCTCAACGACACTTCAAAATATGACGAATTGGATCTTTACGTCAGACATTCAATAAAACTGTATTGGCTTAAAGACTATAGCGAAAATCTTGCAAGATCTCACGGCGCACAGTATTATAAAAGCTTTTCGTTGCAAACTCTGTACGACCGCGTCTATAGTACTATAGACGAAGCTTTCTTACCCGAATGGATGAAAGAGAATTACGAAATATCGGAGGGAATAATTTTCGACGAATGAAAAAATGGATATGCAAAGCAGTTGTCTTGTATCTATTTGCAACTCTTTTGTTTTCATCGTGTAGCCTGAGCCAATCGAGTAAAAACACAGATACTGCGGACACAAGCAACACATACGAAGAAAACATTACCCATGCTTCCGAGACGGACACGGTAAATGAAATTACGGGAACAGAAGAAATACTTACGGAAGAAGCACTTCCCGAAGCCGTTGTTTCCGATTCCATTCCCGAAGAAAGATCACTTAGCTTTATAGCCTGCGGAGACAATATAATTTATTACGGAAACGTTCTTGACGCCAGACAAACGGACGGTTCTTACAGCTTCCTTCCCTGCTATTCAGACGTTGCACCATATATACAAGAGGCAGATATTGCTTTTATAAATCAAGAAACTCTTATGTGCGGTAAAGGCTTTGAATTTTCTTACTATCCGCGTTTTAACGGTCCTCAAGAACTGGGCTGCGATCTTATAAGCCTTGGATTTGACGTTATAAATATAACAAATAATCATATGCTTGACAAAGACGAAAATGGACTTAGGGCAACAAGCGAATTTTGGGAATCGCAAAACGTTCTGCTTTTAGGTGCCTATAAAAACGACGGGACAGATATAAAAAATATTTCTGTCATTGAAAGAAACGGAATCAAGATTGCTTTTCTTAATTATACGGAGCATACGAACTTGATATCTTTGAAAAAAGATTCGGAATATCTTGTTCCATATATGAATGAAGAACTTATAAGAGAACAAGTAAAGTATGCTAACGAGCTTGCTGACCTTATTATCGTTTCAGTGCATTGGGGAGACGAAGGAAGCCTATCTCCAAACGAAACACAAAAAACTTACGCAAAGATCTTTGCGGATCTTGGCGTAAAAATTGTAATAGGACATCATCCACACGCTATTCAGCCTATAGAATGGGTATATTCTGATGACGGCTCAAATAAAATGCTCTGTATATATTCTCTTGGAAATTTCGTAGCCGAAATGAAACGGGATATAAATATGCTTGGCGGAATGATCAAGTTTGATATTCATACTTTGGATGGAAGTTTTTCTGAAATAAGCAATATAGAATTTATACCAACAGTATTTGACTTCACAACGGCATTTACAAATAATCATGTTTATTTGCTTAAGGACTATACAAGTGATATGGCAAAAAAACACGGAATAAGAGCATACGGAAACAGTACAAGCCTTACCCGTTTACAAGCCCTTGTCACTGATACGATAAATAAAGAGTTTTTAAGCGAAAGCTTTTTAGAGTCATTAGAGTGAGGAATTAAAAATGGAACAGAAAAAGATCGACAGAATAAACGAACTTGCAAAAAAATCAAAGAACGAGGTACTTAGTCCCGAAGAGGCCGCAGAACAAAAGCAGCTCAGAGAAGAATATATAGAATCCTTCAGGCGTAATATGAGAGGGATCTTAGATAACACATATATTCAAACTCCCGACGGCAAAAAGACAAAGCTAAGTAAAAAATAAAAATATCAGCAGAACAAATATTCTGCTGATATTTTTTTATTATCCGGCATATATTAGAGTAAAAAAGTAAAGAAGGTGTACTATGTTCGACTACAAAAAACTTATAAAAAGCATTCTTCTTCCTCTTGCGGCAGGAGGACTTTCCGCTCTTTTGACTATGAACTCTATGGATATCTACGACCGAATAGTTAAGCCCAGTCTCGCACCGCCCGGTTTTCTGTTCCCTATTGTATGGACGGTACTTTACGTTCTTATGGGTATATCAGCCTTCCTTATCAAAACATCAGATGCGGATTCCGTAAGGATTTCTTCTGCCCTTAATATTTACACCGTACAGCTTATTTTGAATATAACGTGGCCTCTTTTATTCTTCGTATATGAACGCTTCACCTTGAGCTTTATTTGGCTTCTACTTCTGCTTATTGCAGTAATTGTTATGACTTTTAGATTTTATGAAATAAATAAAACTGCAGGTCTGTTGCAGATACCATATATAATATGGCTGATATTTGCGGGGTATCTCAACTATATGGTATCCGTACTAAATTAAAAAAGTCCACATAAGTGGACTTTTTTATTAATACTTACAAGCTTCAACTCTTTCGAGGAATGCCTTATAATCTTCTTCGCCGTCAAGAACTTTAAGAGTTACGCCGGAATGGATAGTCTCAAAGGGCTTGATAAGCTTAAGAGTACCGTTATCGATCTCCTTCTGTCTGCCGGAGAGGAGGTTGTTGTGAGGCTGAAGTCCGAATACGTAGTCACCGGAGATCATGGAGTGCCACTCAGCGAGATCAGGAAGAAGATCTCTGTTGTAGATGATCTCAACACCGATGCCGAGCTTCTCATTGTAGATACCGCAGTGAGTCATGCCTTCTTTATCAGCGAGTGTATGATGGATAAATACGCTTTCCTTAGCTTCTTCGTTGGGAGCTGTAACAACATCCCACTTGTCCTCTATTTCCTTAGCAGCGGGGTTAAGAGCTATGTAGCTTGACTTAGGAACGTGAACCTTAAGACCTTCATCAACAAGGGGATAACCAAAGTTCAAGTGATAAAGAACCATAAAAGGATGATCGAGATAGCTTTCGTTTTCGATCTCGTCCTTTATTTCAATAGTCTTGGATCCGAGGTGAGAAAGTACTGTTCTTCTAAGAGCACAGTTGGAGTGGAAAAGCGCTGTTTCACGCATTTCGCCGCCAACACCTACAAGATATTCGTCGCCTTCCCATTCACCGTATACCTTAACCTTATCGGCAGGCTCCCATCTCATTCTGCCCTGATTATAGTCGATACCTTCAGCGGATTCATACGCAACGCCAACGTTACCGAAACCGCAAGTATACATCATACCGCCTGCAAGGGAGTACATAAAGTTTGTACCTATAGGCTCAGCAGACGCTCTGTTAACGGGACCGGACTTGGAAAGGAAGCTGAGAGGATAGCCCTTATATCTTACTTCGAGGGGATCAAGACAAGCCGTCTCCATAAGTGTATACTCAAGTTCACCGGCTCTTACTTCGTGGATCTTTACAGTATTAGCCTTTCCGTTAAGTATTTCGCAGCTTCTTACACCTGCAATACCGGAAATGTTACCGAGTCTGCGAAGAAGGTCTGCTTTGGTATAATTCTTACCGTTATAAACAGCCATAATAAAACTCCTTTATTTTATATGTTTTTGGAATTAATCGTAAATATTATATCACGTAGTATTCAAATTTGCAATATATCTTTAAACTTCAAAAATGTTTTTGCGTTAATTTTATCCTTCCAAAGCCTTTTTAAAAACGGGATATAGGGCTTCAGCCATAATAAGATGTCCAAGGTCATTGGGATGCACAAAATCAACTGTATAAAGCTCCTTGTCCTCGTCGGGAGAGAATTCGGCAGCATCCACGTACCAAACGTTTTTATCTCCCTCTGACACGGCTCTCTCATAAGTATCCTTTACTATTTCTTTTCTCGCCTTAACGTCCGTAGGATCATATTGACCGTAATCGGGTCTGGAAGTCATAACAATGGGTATATCGGGATGAGCGTTTCTCACAGTCTTATAGAAATTATAGTGAGTTGCCTCAAGATGCTCAACAGACGGTGAATTATGGTCATAATCCAAGAAGAAAGCTGACATCTGTTTAGACGCTACATAATCAGCTACTACCTGCTCTCCTTTCCCTGAGCCCGAAAATCCAAAGTTGATACTGGGGGCATTAAGCGCATTACACAAAAGATGCATATAGCATTTCGATGGATTGGATACGCATGCGCCCTGAGTTATGGACGAGCCATAGAAGCATATAGGCTTTTCATAGGTATATTTCGGAGGAAGCCCGATATATGCGCTCTCACACATTTCAATACTAAGTTCTTCTATTCCGCCGTATATAGGAAGGGTCACGAGCACTTCCTTTAACGCTCCGTTTTCTCCGAGGTATACATCTTTATAATATTCCGTACCCTTATTGGGATACTGGAAAGGTGCAATGATAGACACCATTCTTCTGTCAGTACCCGAGCCTACGTATACGTCAAGTCCATATGCTCCTGTTATTGGAAAATGATACATAGGTGCCTCATTTTCTCCCCATCTCACGTGTATCCTTATATACGCAGTATTTGTGACAAATCGCAATTTAGCTCCGGATGTATGATGAGCAAGATAAGCATTCCTTTCGGGATATTCTTCCTTTTTTGATGCATCAAAGCGGTAATATTCCCCATAGTTGTCCCGGGGATATTTTATTCCGCTCAATTCAAATTGAGGAGCAATAATATTTACGCATCTCTTTCCTTCATCGGCTTCTATCTGATATTCATCAGCTATATCCTTTACAGAAACAAGTTTACAAAGGCTGAGATCAGCCGCCTTCTTTTCACCGAGATTCCATATTTTTTTCATACTGTTTCTCCTTAAGAAAAAGTTTCTAAAACCATAATATCACCTAAGATCAACAAAATCAACAAAGAAAATTTATAAGTCCATAAAATTTTAAAAAAATACCGCAGAATTTCTTCTGCGGTATTTCTATAGATCAATGGGAATCAAAATTCGTCTACTACTTCCCCGCCCATTTCATCTTCGATTGTGTTGTCACACATAAGGAAGAATACGAGATTTCCTACGTTCTCAACAACTGTTTCGTCAGCTGTTACGCAGATCTGCCATCTGGGATTGCAGTTAGATTTAAGCATTTCCATAAAGTCGGGAGCCTGAGCTTCGTCCTCAAGAACAAATACGTAACCAACAAATGCGATGGAACCCATCATAGGACCAAACATAACTGCTTCCTTAAAGCCTGTTATATCGTTGTCAAATCCGGGAAGAAAACCGGGTTCGAAAGGCATGCTTCCGGACATAAACTGAATGCGCTCATTCTGAAGAACACCATCAGCGAGTTCCTGTGCGCTTGTTGTGCCTGCGGATACCATGCTCTTGAAGTTCTTAAGAAGGTCCTGACCGATGGTAAGTTCGCCTTCTGTCTCAGATTCAGTCTCTGTTTCGGTCTCTGTTTCTGTGCCCTTTGTTTCGGTTTCGGTTTCCGTGTCGTTTCCGCCACAAGCAACCATAGAAAATACCATAATAAGTGCGAGGATCATTGCAATTAACTTTTTCATTTTTTGTTTCTCCTTAAATTTTATATTTATTTTAAAAAATTATACTCTGCGTATTTGCCAAGTATTTGCGCTATATTCAAAGGAAAGCTCATATACATGTTCTGCTTTTCCTTCGTATACGGTCAAAAGATAAGTTTTTTCCGTATCTATGGAATTTATGCTCCATCTTATTATATACTTGCCTTTTGCCATTTCGGTAACAGATTCGCCGTTTTCCTTATTAACGATATCAAAACATCCGTCGCTTACTTCTATTTCAGCATTTCTTTTCAGTTCAACGCCGAGCTCTAAATCAAAAGGTTCATCAGATCTGTACGTTACAGGTGACACCTCGTTGTCAATATTTGATATAGCGAGATACTCCGCTCCTATCTGTACACCGTCTACGCTCACCGAAGGAGCTCCGGGAATCGATGCGTATACTCCCAATACGATCACAGCAATAAGGCATGCTGCTATTGCTGCATATTTACGTATACATGTCATAGAAGTAAAAACGTTTTTCTTCACTTCAGTTCTTGCGGAATAAAGTACCTTTGCACGAAGCGAAGGCGGAGCACTTATACTCCTGTAAGCATCCTTCTGTCTTTGATCAAACATTATGCCTCTCCTCTCCAACCAGTTCCTTCAACATTTCCCTGCCTCTTGAAAGACGCATCTTAACTGCAGATACCGTGATTCCGAGTATCTCTGCAGTCTGCTCAACAGAACGGTCTTCAAGATAATGGAGAACTATTGCCGATCGGTTTTTTTCGGGGATCAACGCAAGGCAGCTCATCAAGTCCATTACAGCATCTTTATCACTGCTATCCGCATCAGCGAGTTCAACAACTTCATCAAGATCAAGATGTGTTCTCACCTTTCGCCGTCGCTGCAGATCATGGCAACGATTAACAGTCGCACGAATAAGCCATGCTCTTTCATGCTCCTCATCGGTGATCCTAGGCGCTGCACTTATAAACTTGGCAAAAACATCCTGTACAGCATCCTCAGCATCTTCACTATTCTGCATCTGTGCTAAAGCAACACGATACATAGTATCTGCATTTCTGTCATACACTGCTGCAATATCAATTTGATAGCGGTCGAAAAAACCCACGTTTCTTCCCTCCTATCTTGTAAACGCATAACGATCAAAAAAGGTCACAAACTTTTTTAAAATTTTTTTCGATTTTTCAAAAAAAACCGAGGTTGCCGCAGACAACCTCGGTTTTTGAATCTTTGCCTATCAGCCGAGCCGCTTGTCCGAAAAGGGGACTCATGGCGTTAAGGTTAGAAAAATATTGTTTTATCAGCCAAGCTTTGCAGCATTTACCTTGATGCCGGGGCCCATTGTAGATGCGATAGCGCAGCTCTTAATGTACTGACCCTTCTGTGCAGCAGGCTTTGCCTTGATAATAGCACCCATAAGTGCCTCAAAGTTTTCGCCAAGCTTTTCGGGACCGAAGGAAGCCTTACCGATGGGGCAGTGAATAATGTTGGTCTTATCAAGTCTGTACTCGATCTTACCTGCTTTTGCTTCAGCAACAGCACGTGCAACATCCATAGTAACAGTTCCTGCCTTGGGGTTAGGCATCAAACCCTTAGGACCAAGGATCTTACCGAGACGTCCGATAACACCCATCATATCGGGAGTTGCGATAATAACGTCAAAATCAAACCAGTTCTCTGTCTGGATCTTCTGAACGTAATCTTCAGCACCAACATAATCAGCACCTGCAGCAGCTGCTTCGGAAGCCTTGTCGCCTCTTGCGAATACAAGAGTTCTTACGGTCTTACCTGTTCCGTTAGGAAGTACAACTGCACCACGTACCTGCTGGTCAGCGTGACGGGAGTCAACACCGAGCTTTACGTGAAGTTCGATAGTCTCATCAAACTTTGCCTTAGAAGTCTTGCATACGAGCTCATATGCTTCAGCAGGATCATATAATCTTGTCTTATCAACAAGAGCTAATGTTTCTTTATATCTCTTTCCGATAGCCATTATTACTCAACCTCCATTATTCCTCAACTGTGATACCCATGCTGCGTGCTGTTCCTGCAACCATGCTCATAGCTGCTTCGAGAGACGCTGCGTTAAGGTCGGGCATCTTTGTTTCGGCGATCTGTTTAACCTGTTCCTTTGTAAGCTGAGCAACCTTATTCTTGTTAGGTGTAGCTGATGCAGACTCGATTCCGCATGCCTTCTTTATAAGAACGGGTGCGGGGGGAGTCTTTGTTATAAATGTGAACGAACGGTCAGCATATACTGTGATAACAACAGGAATGATAAGACCGATCTGGTTCTTTGTTCTTTCATTGAATTCCTTTGTAAAGTTAGGAATACTTACACCGTACTGGCCGAGTGCGGGACCTACAGGC
>SVSF01000050.1 GCA_015064425.1 Oscillospiraceae bacterium
CGCTCTGAGTACTGCTCTGTCACCATACTTGTTTCTGAGTTCAGCTACTTCATCTACAACTTTTTTAATATCGGTGCCGCGCAGTACCTCTTTACCGAAATAAGAAGCTACAGATTTCATTTCTGAAGGAATTGATGCATAGTCTTCGTTGAGAGATGCATGACTTCCGCCGGGATATATGATGCACAGCTTATACTTAGATCTTAAAAAATCACTTTCAAGTTTTTCGATCAAGGGAGATCCGTCTCTTTCAAAATCAATAGTTATAAGTCCTCCGTATGCACAAGCCATCTGATCCATAAGACCGCTGGGTTTTCCATAGAAAACATTCTCGGCATACTGTGCTATTTCTGCAATCTTTATGCTCGACACCTTCCCGGCATTAAAAAGATGATTCAGAATATTTCCAAGCATTACTTCAAAAGCAGCAGACGATGAAAGCCCCGATCCGCTTAATACTTCCGAACTTGTATAAGCATTAAAAGCCGATACCTTATAGCCTTCCTTAACAAAGCCCGCGCAAACGCCTCTTGTCAGCTCATTGGAAGTATAGTATCTCTTCTCTGAAGGAACCAAATCATTCAGATCGACCGAATTTTCCTCATGACCCTTGCTCTTTACCCTTATGGTATTTCCGCTTACGGGAGATGCTACCGCAATAATATCTCTGCTGATAGAGGTAGCAATAACCTTACCCTTGTTATGGTCTGTATGGTTGCCCATAAGTTCACTTCTTCCGCCGACAGAGAAAACCGAAAGGTCTCCGTCTCCGTAAAGCGATAAATATTCATTTATGCATTCTGTATAACGTTCGATTGCAGCATCAACAGCATCTCTGCCATATAACTCCGAAAAGATACCGTTGCATTCACCGTTTTTTATAGCTGAAATAAGATCTTGTGCTTTCATATTTTTCTCCATATATTAAAATTCTTTTAAAAAATATATTTTTGAGTCATCTGCTACAAACTCTCTGCCGTTTAGATATGAAAGAGTGCTTTGCTTAGTTATTCCATCAAAAGAAAGCTTGTAAGAATAAAGCGCCTGGTATTTATAGCCTCTCTTCTTATCATCACGGTTGACCCCATACTTTCCGTCTCCCAGAAGCGGGTGTCCAATAAAAGAAAGATGTGCTCTTATCTGATGTGTTCTGCCTGTTATTAATTCGACTTCCAAAAGCGATAAATTGTTCCGTTCTTTTAAAACTTTATATTTGGTAATTATCTTTTTCGCACCCTTATGCTCTTTTTCACTTGAATAGATCTTTACAGTATTGGAAGCACTGTCTTTAAACAAATATCCGTAAAGTGTATCTTCTTTTTTCGAGAAATATCCGTGAGCCGCACACAGATACTTTTTGTTTATATATCGCCCCTTGATTATTTCATTCATATCCCTCAAAGCTGTCGCGTTCTTTGCAGCTATAACTATACCGCCCGTATTTCTGTCTATTCTGTTACATAAAGCGGGTACAAATGAGTTTTCGCTGTTAGGGTCATATTCACCCTTCTGATATAAATACGCCTTTATATGGCCTATAAGAGTATTCACTTCCTCGTCATTATCGGGATGAACGACCATACCGAAATTTTTATTGCACAAAATAATATTTTCATCTTCATAAACAATATCAAGGTCTGCCTTAAGTTTCATATATGCATTATCTGCCGAATCTTCCAAAAAAAGATCCTCGGACAAAAACATCTGTACAATATCTCCCTCGCAAAGCATAACATCAGCCTCTGTACGTTTTCTGTTGACCTTTATTTTTTTGGTTCTTATCGACTTATAAAGAAGCGACATGGGGATAGCTTTTACGGCTTTTTTTACAAACTTGTCGACTCTTTGTCCGGCATCGTTTTTATTTATAATAAACTCGCGCATAAAGCCCTCCAAATAAGACACTACAATGATTATATCTCAATTCATATACATTTGCAAGAAAAATATCATCTTTACTAATTGTATATTTAATGGTAAAATAGCATTATAAAATGCAAAGGGATGATACATATAAGCAAAAGCAAAAGAGTCGGTATCTACACATTGGGATGCCGCGTAAGCCAATACGAAAGCGAAGCTATCGCAGAAATTCTCAGAAGCCGTTCATATGACGTGCTCCCCCCGTCCGAGTTCTGCGATGCCTATATCATAAACACCTGTACAGTAACAGCAGAAAGCAGCAGAAAATCCCGTCAGATAATACGGCGTATGGCAAGAACTAATCCAAAGGCATATATCATCGTCATGGGTTGCTATTCTCAGATAGAACCCGATGCTGTAGCAAAAATTGCCGAGGTGGATATCGTGATCGGCACAAACGGGAAAAAGGATATTCCCGATTTTCTTGACAGACTTTTTGATCAGGGAGAAAAAAAGGATCCAAGCCTTGTAAAAATATCTCCGCTCGAAGGAGCTGAATACGAACCTTTAAGTCTCAGTTCCTCGGGAAGATCCAGGGCATTTATAAAGATAGAGGACGGATGCAACGGCAAATGCGCTTATTGTATAATTCCCAAAGCACGAGGAAAGGCAAGGTCAAAACCATTTGAAGATGTAATAAAAGAAGTTCGTGAAGTAGCATCCAATGGTTATAACGAGATAGTACTCACGGGTATAGAGACCTCTGCCTATGAATACGGTCTTGCGGATCTTATAAACGAAGCATCAAAGATCGATGGAATAAAAAGGATACGTTTGGGATCGCTTGATCCTTCATTTACATCTCCTAAATTTATTGATAAGATCAAGAACAATGATAAGATCATGCCGCATTTTCACCTTTCGGTTCAAAGTGGATCAAGCACCATTTTAGCGGCAATGCGCAGGCGTTATAATGCGGAAATAGCTTTTAAAAATATCGAATATATCAAAAATGCTATTCCTGACGTAATGTTTTCAGCAGACTTCATAACAGGTTTTCCGGGAGAGACTGAAGAAAACTTTCTTGAGACGGTCGATTTTGTAAGAAAAGTAGAATTTCTGCACCTTCACGTCTTTCCCTATTCTGTCCGACCGGATACGGAAGCTGCCGAAATGCCTGACCAGATTCCCGAAAACATAAGAGCTGAACGAGCCAGAAGGCTTATTGCAGTAGGAGAAGAACTGAAAAAGAAAAAGCTTGAATATATCCTTTCTCAAGGCAGGTCTTATGAAGTTATTATTGAAGACAAAAAAAATGACATAGTAAGCGCTCATCTACCTTGCTTTGCCGAAATTCAACTGGAAGATATAGATTACGAGAAAGGTGCATCGGTAGAAGTAACCCCCTACTCCATATCAAACGGCGTACTTTTCGGAAGACCTGCCGAATAAAAAAATATAGAAAAGAGCATTTTCGTTGAAAATGCTCTTTTGTCATATTATACATTATTTTTATATCCAAAATTATGTAATTGATTACCAAAGCTTTTCTATATTTTCTGTAGGCTCAACTCCGCCTCTGTAAGCACCCGGAATTTCAAAGTAAAATCTGGTATGGAAATAGTTGTTTAAATCTCCGTTTATCAATTCCCAGCGGTCAGATACTCCGATAGAACTGAGATTAGATGCATTCTTAAACATCATATAATACTTTCCACCTTTTTCAGTAAGATAAATAGAAAGCGCGCCCGATGCATTCAATTCACTCAGCAGTAAATTTTTGTATCCGAGATCTCCATCCTCATTGTGATAATTGGAATCATGTGCAACCTTAAAATAAAGTGATGAGTAATCAAGCTCAAACCAGTTGTATTTGTTTTCATTCAAAGCCTTGTCCGTAACTTTAAGCTTTTTATAAAACTCCTCAGTCAAACGGTATACGGTATTATTCTTTTTATCGGCAAAAACGAACTGGATATCTCGTAAGCCTTGGTAGTTATCATTTTCGCAAACGACGAAATCAAATCCATTGGACTTTACTCTTTTCTGTCCTTCTACAAATAAATATCTCGTTCCGGATTTCCACGATCCGTCCGAATCTCCAAAACCAAAACTGTTGTCAAGCCACAAGAAGTAACATCCGTCTATTTCCTTTACATATGCTCTGAGATCAAACGTATTTTTCCACGTAGAATGGGAAAGTGGATAATGTTCTCCTCCTTCAAAAACAATATACATTCTGTCAGAATTTACCCAATTCCAACCATCAGAAGTAACTTCTCCTGTAAGCACTACGTTATCGTAAATCGTCTTACCTATAGCATAAATACCGCCGGAGGTGTTGTGGTCGGGAGAAATAAACAAAACGTCCTTTTCGCCTATTTTCTCTTTTTTATAAAGGTCAACAAGCTCTTTTTCGTCGTTTCTCTGTGTGGGAAGATTGTTAAGATCAAAGTCACTCTTTCCTTCAAGGAACTTATCTTTGTCAAAAGGAGTTACTTCATCATCAGTTTCTTCATACCATACAACAACAGCAGCAGGCTTGAATACGTCGTATGCTACTACAAATCCCTCACTCATAAGTTCTGCACCTGTCATAACACGTACAGAATCCGCATTGTCCTCATCCCATACCTTATAGTTCTTCTCAGGATCAAGATCTCTTGCAATAAAGCTAAAGATTCCGCCCATTCTGAGGTATCCTATCATCATTCCTTCGCCGTTTTCGCGATCATTAAACTGCATTGCAAGCTTTGCGGAGGAATCCAAGGAATATTCGGTAAGCTGATAGTAATCGTTGTACATATACTTATGTAATGACTGCCATTCATCAAGTGCACTTTCAAGAAGTTCAAGATCAGCACCGGGTTCAATACCGCCAACGCCTATACTGAGAGTGAGACGGGAACGTATGTCATAAGTACTTGTCATATCAAGGAATCCTGTTCCCGTAAAAGGTATCCAGGACAATGAGCCAAAATTCTGTCCCTGCTGAGAAATAACGTCATCCCAATAGTCAGACTTTGTATGAGCAAAAGAGAAACGTAAAGTTTCAAGATCCAGTCTTCTTCCACCGCTTGCACATGCATCGAAAACAAGTCCGGGATTAGCCTCGGAAATTGCGGTCCACGCCTTAACATATCCCTCGCATGACTTTATCTGTGTTATACCAACTCTGGGAATACCGTATGTTTCTCTTTCATATACGTCATATGCATCCCAATAAGGACTGCTGTTGGTATTGAAGTCCTGACGATATACGGAAAGTCCGTAAGTCTTTACGGTGTCGTTAATGAGATCAACAACATAGTCTACCGTTTCCTGCTTACCGTAATTGATAAGGCTTACGCCGGGATTATGACCGGAAGTTCTGCATTCCTCATAAGTCATATATCTGCCGTCAGGTCCGAGATATATCATATTATCGCCAAGAATTATTGACTGGGGTGTTCCATAATATACGCGCTCCGGTTCAAGCCAGAAGCAAAGCTTCATACCTGCATTTCTACATGCTTCACTCACGCGCTTCAAACCGTCTCCGCTATATTGATCGGCAGGAGACCAGTCTCCGGTGTAATACCATCCGTTACCATGCTCTTCATACCAAGGAGCGTCATATTCAACAACGCAATTGAACTTTTCCGGTAAATCAGTCTCACCGAAAAGTGTTATGCCGTTAATATCAGTCTCGGTTCCGGGGAACCCTGAACATACAAACACATTTTCAATATAGTCACGCCGGCCCGTATATCTCATAAGATTATGCTCAAATATCCATCTTCTCCAGATATTCTGACCGTACTGCCAATCTCCGTTCTTATAGAAAAGAAGTACCATTCCGGGAAGCTTAAGGTCTTCTCCCGGAAGCATCTGAAAATCAGATTTATCAGTACCGCTCTTTAAAATGGCTTTCTCATTTTCGATCGTAAGTTTCGTTCTCCAGCTTCCTTGCCAGTTAAGAACCGCGATCGTTCCGTTGGACAATTCGGGATTTTCAAAATTAAAATAGGGCATATATCCCTGTGTGGGAAGACCGCCTCCGGTAGAAATATCAAAAACATCTTCAGATGTAACTACGGTAGTGTGAGGAGCATAGCCTGTTGTTTTGAATTCTCCTCCTTCTGTGTAGTGTGCAACAATATCTTCTCCGCAATCCGAAACAGATGCATTTATGGAATAAAGAGCCGTTATTCGTTCAGAATTCTCATCCGATTCGTTTATTAATCGCATATCATATTCGACTACAGGGTAGTCATCGTACGATGTAAGTGTAAGTACTATCTTCAGCTTTTCGCTTTCACAAGTATAAGTTATATCAACACATTTTCGTTCTACAGGAGTATCACTTGCCGCAAAATCGGTGTGTATCTTCTCCTCTCCGATATTCTTAACCCAAATAAGCTCAGAAGATGTTAAGTCGCCGCAATAAAAGAACGCCGGCGGAACATCAGTCCCATTAATATTTTCGTTTAGCCATTTCTCCATTGCTTCATAGTCGGAATATGACGAAAGATAGGAATTACTTATCTTTTCATCTTCTTCAGTCTTTCCGCATGCAAAAAGAGAAACAACAGTCAACAGCGCCAAAACAAGCGCTATACCGCGAATGAAGTTTTTCATTTACTTCCTCCAAAATAATTTGTTTAGGTTGCTTGGATATCAACCTTCCTAATACTATTATATACTAAAATAAAAAACAAATCAACAAACGGCAAAATTCATATTATAATATCCAAGCAAAGTGAGTAATTCAAGGCAAAAGGCCGGAATATGTGTGATTCTAAAGTAAAAAAAGTAATAAAACAATATTTTCTCGTATTGTTTTACACAAAAAGAGCCCGAGATATCTCTGGCTACTTTTCAGTTTTATTTATTACCAAAGTTCGATTATATTTTGAATCGTTTCCGCACCGCCTCTGTGATATCCGTCTATTTCAATGTATACCACCGATTCAAAACGTCTGCCTTCTTCCGGATCCACCCAACGCCATCTGTCGCTCAATCCGTAAAACGAAAGCGCTTGCGTATTTTTGATCATAAGGTAATATTCACCATTATGATTCGTCACGTAAAAATTGACTCCATTTTCATTTATAAGATCCTTGCATTTTACTGTTTTAAACAGACTATCATTTTCTTCAGCTTGCCAAAGAGGATCGTACGGTATCTTAAAGAATGAACTTCCTACATCAAGCAAGGTCCACTCATATCCGTTTTCATTAAGCTTTTCGCTTGATAAAACAAGCTTTTCATAAAAGGACTCTTTAAGTCTGTACACAGAATTCCCCGCACCGTCATAGAAAACAAACTGCAGATCACGCGCACCGCTGTATATGTCGTATTGTGATACATGGAAAACAAAGGGCGTAGATTCTACAGTACCATTATTACTTTCACAGACTATAATGCGGTTTTCAAATTTCCATGTACCGTCGGCATCGCCGAACCCATAACTGTTATCAAGCCAGAGAAAATATTTCCCTTTTATTTCTTTTACATACGTCCTTAAGCTGAATACCTGATCCCATGATGAAAGATTCATAGGATATTTATCGCCGTTTTCAAACTTGATAAAGGTCCTTGCTCTGTCAACAACGCTCCACTCATCATATGTAATGTCTCCGGTAAGAGAAAAAGCGTCAAACAACTTTTTCCCTATAAGATATATACCACCCGAAGAATTATAGTCAGAGGAAATAAAATGTATATCGTAATCGCCTACTTCAACAGTTTCTGATTTTTCACACAACATTGCTTCATTGTTGAAAAGCGGTGCAAGAGGTGACGGTGGAATATA
Source organism: Oscillospiraceae bacterium (assembly GCA_015064425.1). Next base: position 7,661 of record SVSF01000050.1, read on the forward strand.
ATCGTTTTTTCCTTCCAAAAAAGCGTTTCTGTCAAAATCAGTAATCCCGTCATCGGTCTTTTCGTACCATACAACAACAGCATTTGCATTACCAACATCTCTCGCAACCGTAAAACCTCGCGTCATAAGCTCTTTGCCGCTCATGACCCTTACATAGTCTTCATTATCCGCATCCCATACCTTATAGTTCAGATCCGGATCCAATCCCTTCGCAACAAGATCATATATTCCGCCCACACGCAGATAGCCGATCATCATTCCTTCTTTATTTTCGTGATCGTTAAACTGCATTGCGATCTCACTGTTTCCATCAAGGCTGTAGTCGCTTATCTGATAATAGTCGTTATACATATATTTGTGCAACGACTTCCACTCATCGAGCGCTGACTCGAAAAGCGCAATATCCTTGCCTGGTCCCGCATCAATTCCTATGCTCAATGTAAGGCGTGAACGAATATCGTAATCGCTATACAGATTTATAAATCCCGTACCGGTAAAAGGCAGCCATGACAATGCTCCGAAATTCTGTCCCTGCTGTGATACAACGTCACCCCAATAATCAGATTTGGTATGCGCAAACGAGAAGCGTATCGTATCAAGATCATTCCTTCTGCCACCGCTCGCACAAGAGTCAAACACAAGACCGGGATTATTTTCAGAAATATTTTTCCACGCTTCCATATATCCTTCGCAGGACTTCATTTGCGTTACACCGACCCTCGGAATTGAATATACATTTGACTCATACCTATCATAAGCTTGCCAATAAGGTTTACTTACAGTGTTAAAATCTTGACGATATATGTCAAGACCATATTCCGATATCGTACTGTCTATGAGGTCTGTTATATAATTTACGGTTTCTTTTTTTCCGTAATTGACAAGTCCTGTACCCCCATTAAGTCCCTTTTCTTTCAGCTCGTCATAACTTACATAATTTCCTTCAATACAGTATATAACGTTGTTTTTCAATTCTTCCGACTGAGGCGTTCCGTATATCAAACGTTCAGGTTCAAGCCACAAACAATATTTTATACCGGCTTCGTGACAAGCATCACTTATACGTTTGAGACCTCCGTCCGCATATCTGACAGCAGGTGAATAATCCCCGGTTTCATACCAAAAACTTCCGTAGTCTTCATAGTTATACCAACCGGCATCAAGCTCATAAGTACAATCAAATTTTTTTGGAATATCAGATGCGGCAAATTCCGATACAGCCTGAAGATCATAGTCAGTACCTGCAAAAGAGGTAACGATAAAAACGTTCTCTTTAAAATCCCTGCTTCCGGAATTTCTCATAGATTATGATCAAATATCCATCTTCTCCAGATATTCTGACCGTACTGCCAATCTCCGTTCTTATAGAAAAGAAGTACTATTCCGGGAAGCTTAAGGTCTTCTCCTTCAAGCATTACAAAGTTGCTCTCGTCTATCCCTGCTTGCAAAGTTAAATTACCTTTAATTAATGATACATCAGTCTTCCATCCGCCTTGCCAATTTATAGCGGCAATGGTTCCTTTTTCAGCCCCAAAACTTTCTACATTAAAATACGGCATATATCCTTCGCAAGGTAGCCCGGTTACTGTAGATAATGAATATTTTCCGCCTTCCGCAATTCTTTCAACATGCGGAGCATATGCGGTGCTTTCAAATTCTCCGCCTTCGTTAAAATGAAAATTAACAGATAAGACGTCCGAAACTATCTCACTGTCAACGCTATACACGTTACTTATATTTTCTGTTCTTTTGTCGGAAATGTTTATTATTCTCAATGAATACTCAACAATTGGATATCCGGGATAAGAAACAAGGTCAAGAACAAGCTTTATACCTTCCTCTTCGCATACGTACTCAATTTCTTTTTCATAATGTTCAAGCGGTCTGTCACTATTGGGAAAATCTATATATTTTGTGCTTCTACCGACAGTTTTTTTCCACTCAAGATCTGCAGAAGATCTTGAGCCTACCAAAAAACTTATCGGAGGAGCTTCCGTTTCATATATATTCTTTTTGAGCCATTTCTCCATAGCATCTATATCCGAGTATTTAGTTAAATACCCTTCGTCATCGACTGCGCCAATATCTTCTGTAGTCGATTCACGTTCGCTTTCCTTGGTCTCGATCTCCTCGCTTCCACACGAAAAGCAAGAAAATATGCAAATTAAAATAAGTAAAACTGATATAATACGTTTTGTTATTGTCATATCAATACCCCTTTTTTGATATCGGCAATTGCTATATACATTCTATTATATAGTTTTTCTGTTGTCAACACCATAAAAATAAGAGCCCAAGATATCTCGGGCTCTGTTGAAAAAATTTATCACCAAGGATCTACAACATTTTCTGTCTTGCTTGTTCCAGCTCTGTACGATCCGGGGATCTCAATATAAAACATAGACTCAAAATGCATATCTTTATCGAGATTGGTCCACAACCAACGGTCACTTACACTTATAGAAGAAAGTTTAGAGGCATTCTTAATCATCATATAGTATTCTCCATCTTTCTCTGTAACGCAGAAAGTAACTCCGCACGTGCTCTTCAGATCATTAATATTGATCGTTTTATAGCATCCTTCGTTGTCCTCGGAATGTACAAGCGGATCAAGAGCAATCTTGAAGAACGTGCTTGGCATATTTATCTCGGTCCATTCGCATCCAAAGTCTGAAATTTTATTATCGGAAAGACTCAGCTTCATATAAAAATCTTCTTTAAGCTTATATACAGTGCTTCCGTTTTCACTTGTAAAAATAAACTGTATATCTCTTACGCCGCTATATACATCGCACTGTGCAACATAAAAAGTAAAACTCTCGCTCTCTACCGTTTTATTTCCGCGTTTAAGGACCAGTATGCGAGGTCCTGTTTGCCATGATCCGTCCATATCTCCGAAACTAAAGCTGTTATCCAACCAAAGGAAGCACATTTCGTCGATCTTCTTTATGTATGCACGCAGATCAAAAGTACGTTCCCATGAAGCATGATTCATAGGATAACTGTCATCGCCCTCAAACTTGATATAGGAGTTGGATCTGTCAATAATTGACCAACCGTCAGCCGTCTTTTCCGACGTAAGTTTAAATCCGTCGTATACATCTTTTCCTATTAGGTATATACCTCCGGAGCTGTTATAGTCAGACATTACAAATTCGACACCCAAACTACCGAGCTCAATGTCCTTTGCAAGTTCAATAAGCTTAGCCTCATCGTTCGTTAAAGGATCGAGTCTGACATAATCTATTTTTCCTTCAAGATATTTATCTCTGTCGAAGGGGCTTATTTCTGCGTCAGTTTCTTCATACCAAAGCACAACTGCAGACGAAACATTTATGTCTCGTGCGACAACAAATCCGTCGGTCATAAGCTCCTTGCCGCTCATAACTCTGACATAATCCTCGTTATCGGCATCCCATACCTTATAGTTCTTGTTGGGGTCAAGAGCTTTTGCTACAAAATTGAATATTCCGCCCATTCGCAAATAGCCTATCATCATTCCTTCGCCGTTTTCAGCGTCGTTGAACTGCATAGCAAGCTTTCCATCGTTTTCAATATTGTACTCGGTAAGCTGATAATAGTCGTTATACATATATTTATGGAGAGAATGCCATTCATCAAGAGCACTTTCAAGAAGTTCAAAATTCTGACCCGCAAGACCAACGCCTATGCTGAGAGTAAGACGTGAACGTATATCGTAATCGCTTGCCATATCAAGAAATCCGGTGCCTGTAAAAGGAAGCCAGGAAAGAGCCCCGAAATTCTGTCCCTGCTGAGACACTACGTCTCCCCAATAGTCTGTTTTTGTATGTGCAAATGAGAAACGAATATGTTCAAGATCGTTTCTTCTTCCGCCTCCTGAGCATGAGTCAAAAACAAGTCCTGGATTTGCTTCGGAAACCGCATACCACGTCTTCATATAACCGTCACACGCTTTGATCTGAGTAACACCGGTTCTGGGAAGAGATAATTCATTTGACTCGTAGATGTCATAATAATACCAAAAAGGACCGGTATTCGTATTGAAATCCTGACGGTATACGTCGAGTCCGTATTCTTTTACGGTGTCGTTCAAAAGCTTGGTTACATAGTCAACAGACTCCTGTTTTCCGTAATTAACAAGACCGCTTCCCGGATTAGCTCCCATACTCTTACAGTTATCATATGAAAGATATGTTCCGTTTCCTAAATATATAATATTGTTTTTCATTTCCACGGATTGAGGTGTTCCGTATACAACTCGTTCAGGTTCGAGCCAGAAGCAAAGCTTCATTCCCGCCTTATGGCAGGCTTCGCTTATACGCTTAAGTCCGTTGCTTCCGTAATTCTTAGCCGGTGAATAGTCACCGGTATGTCCCCATCCGTTACCGTAATCCTCATACCAACCGGCATCGTATTCGACTACGCAGTTGAATTTTTCGGGTATATTTGTTGCATCAAACTGTGCAATAGCATCGAGGTCTTCTTTTGTTCCTCCAAATCCCGAGCAAACAAATACGTTTTCTTTAAAATCACGGCTTCCGGAATTCCTGAGAAGGTTATGG
>SVSF01000051.1 GCA_015064425.1 Oscillospiraceae bacterium
TTTTTCATATTCGAGAACGATATTGGGTACTCCGCCGTCTGCATGAGCCAATGCAGTAGCAACGTACGCCGTAAGATTGAGATCACCAAGCTTCATTCCGTCAAGGAAATTAAGACCATCCGCATTATCGGAATCGGGTTCTATAGTAATATCGGACTTTGTATTTCTTGCAATAAGCACCGTTTCAAAAAGTTTTCTCTCCCCATCCTGGATATACTGACCCAAAGAGTGAAGATCTGTGGAGAAGGTAACGGATGAAGGATATATTCCCTTTCCGTCTTTTCCCTCACTTTCACCGTAAAGCTGCTTCCACCATTCAGCAAGCATCTGTACGGAGCTATCGTAAGTAACGAATATTTCCGTGCTGAGTCCGCGTCTGTAAAGTATATTGCGGTATGCAGCATACTTCATTGCCGCGTTAGTATTTATATCGCATATGCTTACAGCCGTTTTCGCATCCTTAGCGCCCTTCATCATAGCGTCTATATCAGCACCGGAAACTGCTATGGGAAGCAATCCCACTGCCGTAAGAACAGAGTATCTGCCACCTACATCGTCAGGGACAACGAACGTTTCGTAGCCCATTCTGTCAGCAAGCTCTTTAAGTTTTCCCCTTGCTTTATCCGTAGTAGCAAAGATCCTTTCTCTTGCTCCGTCAAGACCGTATTTTTCTTCAAGAAGCTTTCTGAATATTCTGAAAGCTACAGACGGTTCTGTGGTCGTGCCGGACTTGGATATTACGTTTACGCAAATATCTTTCCCCTTGCAAATATCAAGAAGCTCAGTGAGATACGTAGGATCCATATTGTTTCCGGCGAAGTATATCTTGGGAGAAGCGCTATCCTTAGAATTGTAGAAGGATGAGTGAATAAACTCAATAGCTGCCCTTGCTCCGAGGTATGAACCGCCTATACCGATAACAATGAGGATGTCACAAGACGATCTTATCTTTTCGGCTGCTTTTTTTATACGGTCATACTCTTCCTTGTCATAATTTTCGGGAAGATCAAGCCAGCCTAGAAAATCGGATCCTGCACCGTTTCTTGCCATAGTGGTATTGAACGCAGCCTCGATTTCCGGACGTATGCTTTCCAGATCTTTTTCCGAAACAAAGCCATTTAAATATTTTGTATCAAATTTTAACAAAGCAAAATTTTCCTTTTCTTTTTACTTATCAATATTATACTATAAAAATTATCTTATTTCAATATGTTTCTTAATTAAACTCATATAAAAAATCGTTCGATCATCCTAAAAAGAAGCCCCAAATATCCTATTCTGTCTACATTTTCTCCCGCAAGCACCTCCGAAGTACCCAAAACCTCGTCTCCTCTTTTATATGTCACGGTACCTATCTTATCTCCCGCACTCACGGGAGCTTCTATATATTCGGGAATATCTGTCTCTATACTGATATCAGCAGAACCCTTTTCAATAACCTTGTCAAATTCGCTTCTTATAAGGGTTACGCTGTCATTCACTCCGCCCATTACGCGAATACTTCCGATTTGTTCAGCCTCATAACGTACATGAGCATAATTTGCAAATCCATAGTCAAGAAGCTTCTTCGCTGTCTCATTTCTGATATCTCTCGTTGGTGAACCCATAACAACGGCAATAAGCTGCATACCGTCTCTCAGAGCGGTAGCGCTTATACAAAACCCGGCTTTCGAAGTAGAACCGGTCTTAAGACCGTTCGCGCCTTTATAAAAGCGGATAAGTCTGTTGGTATTTGTAAGACCAAAAGCTCCGTTACGGATGGAATCCATCCAAATAACCGTATAATCAAAGATCTTTTCGTGTTTTAAAAGCTCCCTTGACATAATTGCAATATCCCCAGCAGAAGTCATATTGCACTCTTCCCCGTCGTCCAAGCCCGTAGGATTATAAAAAACAGTATTAGTCATGTCAAGTTCTTTTGCTCTTTTATTCATAAGATCTGTAAAAGCCTCGAGACTTCCGGCAAGATGCTCACCGAGAGCTACTGCTGCATCGTTTGCAGAGGCAATGACTACGGATTTTATCATATCCTCCATGCACATCTGCTCACCCGCTTTAAGAAATACCTGGGAGCCTCCCATTGAAGCGGCTGTCTCACTTACCGTAACTGTGTCATTCCACGACAGTTTTCCCGAATCAAGAGCCTCAAATATAAGCAATAATGTCATTATCTTAGTTACAGATGCGGGCGGATATGCTATATCCTCATTTAAAGAGTACAATACCGTACCGCTCGATGCTTCCATCAATATAGCGCTTTTAGCATCAAGTCCAAGATCTGCTCCTTCCGCAAAACAAGTAAAAGGCAGGTGTATAATAAAAAGCGTTATCAAAAAAATACAAAGTATCCTTTTCACCAATCGATTCATCCTTTCGTATGTATCACTCATTTCAGATAGTTATACTATACGTCGGCACGGATAAAAAAAGAACTGTTTTTGCATGAATCTGCAAAAACAGTTCCGTATCTTTACTTTATAATGAACTTTTCAACCTTTTCGAGAAGATCTCCGCATTCATCATTATGAATCGTCATGGTAATGGGGCTGAGAAGATCAAGGCTGAAGATACCCATTATAGACTTACCGTCAACTGTGTAGCGTCCGGAAGTAAGGTCAACGTCAGAGCAGTAGCCCGTAACGATATCAACAAAATCTCTTACGTCCTGAATGGATGAAAGTTTAATATCAACTGTTTTCATATCTGTTCTCCTTTTATTTTAAATATTTATTCTTTTACGTCTCTCTTCAAAGACAACATCGTGATATACAACCAAATATCGGCTGCACTCACTAGATTTATTATGTAATCATTTTAATGGATTGCAAGATATTTGTCAATAAAATTTTATCAATTCCATAGATAGAGGACAAAATTTAATATAAATGAATAAAGTATCCATACGAAATAAAGAAAAAATGCAGTAAAAACCGTCACGCTTATTCTTTTAGAGTAAAAAAGCATAAAAAAGGCACTTACGGAAATTGCAAGGGACAGTACGGTACTGAGAAAAAAAGCCCTTGCCCCGAAAAACAAAGGATACCATACGAGATCCAGACAGAAATTCAGCGAAAAAAATGTCAGCGTTTTATATTTATAAATGCACAGACTCTTTTCTCTTTTTTGGAAGATCATACCTGCCGATGCACCCAAAAGCAAAAACATTATAGTCCACGTAAGTACGAATATAAATCTGGGCGGAGAGGATCTTGGAAGATCCAAATGATTATACATTATTGAGTTCCCACCAAAAAAGGCGCTTAAAGCACCGAGAAATAAAGCTAATGCCGAGCAAAGCACAATATATTTTTTGTCGCTGCATCTTATCTCTGCAAATATCCTTTTGATCACGCTCATACAATTCACCTCAATCAGAATTTATATGAATGCTTTCCTGATAATATGAAAAAGCTGCCTTTCGCAAGGCAGCCTCTTTTTTATTCTTCTTCATATCTTTCAACGCCGTAAAGTCCGTCAGAAGTAAGGGGATCGTAGTGGGAACACATTCTGTTGTAAGGCATTCCGCTTCCTGACTTTCCTGCGTATTTTCCTTCGGGCAATATAGTGGTGAAAAATGCGGTATAAGGATCTGTTGAAGCATAGGAGGACCCTATATCTCTGTATACATACTGTGCATCGGTTACCGTTATATTAGATGGATATTCTCTGTCGTTGACTTCAATAAGTCCCACCCAGGTAATGTGATTTTCGGGACATTCCTTACAAGCTATTCCTCCCGTAATACTGTCATATGCCACAAGAACGTGACAGTCACATTTTTCGGAAGGTACTGTATCAATTGAAAAATATCCTGTTTCTATACGAGAACCTCTGGGATCCTTTGAGCAAGCATCCGTTGCGATTTTGCCCGAGTCCTTACAATAGGTGGCTTTAACAACCGTTGAAGGAACGTTGAACTTCTTTACTTCTTCTCCGTTCTCTGCACATTCGTTAAATATATCCTCATGAACGCGTGTCATTATTGTATCCCAAATAATTGTAGCCGGGCTGGTTGAGAACTTGGAAAGACTCTGATTGATCTTATATCCGAACCATATACCTCCTACGTAATAAGGAGTATATCCTACGTAATATCTGTCATAGTCATCGCTGGTAGTACCGGTCTTTCCCGCGCATTCAACCTTGTTCTTCAAAGAAATATTGCTTGCAGTACCGGTCGATACAACATTTTGCATCATCTTAGTCATTATTGCCGCAGTCTCTTCGCTGATAGCAATAGTAGACTCCATCGTATTGTCGATTATTACCTTTCCCTCGCTATCGCATATCTTAAGAACTATGCGGGGCTCGGTATATATTCCGTCATTGGCAAATATGCAGTATGCCGCCGTCATTGCCTTTACCGTAACTCCGTAAGACAACTGACCAAGTCCCAAAGGTGCCCAGTTAAGGTCGGACACTATGCCGGCGGGAGTTTCTTCATAATCAACGATAGTGTTAAGACCGAGAGTAGATGTCAAAAATTCATACGACTCATTCAAAGTCACTTTTTGGAGCACCTTCATAGCACAGGTATTCACTGAACGTCTTACCGCATCCCAAACAGGTGTAAGTCCTCTGTATCCTGCGGGATAGTTGTTAGGATATCCGTCAAGTCTGCTGTAAGTTATATTTCCATCAGGGTCTTTCTTCTCCGTACCGAAATTGAACGGAGTATCGTCTATGGGACTTGCCCAAGTAACGAGTCCCTTGTCAATAGCAGGAGCGTAAAGAGATAAAGGTTTGATGGAAGATCCCGGAGGGCGTTTCGCCTGTGTTGCAAGGTTGTAGCCGCGGTTGATCGTCTTCTCTCCTCTGCCGCCTACTAATCCCAAAACGTATCCGTTCTGAGGATTCATTATTACCATTGCCGATTCGGGCTGAATAGCGCTGCTATCCGCCTTGGGCCAATAGCTTTCATCTTCAAATACTTCTTCCATTATTGACTGGATCTTAGGATCCATAGCCGTGAATATTTGGAATCCGCCTGTAAAGAGAGCATTTGATGCCGTCTCATAGGAATATCCGAAATGCTCCATAATAAGATTGATCGCTTCTTCAATGGTTGCATCCGTATACCAAGAGTTGGTACCGCTTTCCTCAGTCTCCTCTTCGCCTGTTTCGTCTCCGTAATAAAGAACGAGTTCGGTATTTATAGCTTCCATTGCCTCTTCTTCCGTAAGGTAACCTACTTCGTACATTCTCCAAAGTACTGTATCCCTGCGTTCTTTATTGTTTTCAGGAAAAATAAAGGGGTCCCATTTATAAGGATTCTGAGTTATAGAGGCTATTGCTGCGCATTCAACAAGTGTAAGCTCACCAACATCTTTTCCGAAATAAGTCTGAGCCGCAGACTGTACTCCGTAGCAGCCCTCGGAAAGATATATAATATTGAGGTAAAGCTCAAGTATTTCAGTCTTATCGTATATATCCTCGACCGCCATAGCGCGCTTTATTTCTTGTATCTTACGCTGAACGGTAACGTCATCGTCCCCCGTAACGTTCTTTACAAGCTGCTGAGTTATAGACGAACCGCCGCCCATGGTTTTGCCTGTAAAATACTTAAGAGTGGCTTTTGCCGTAGTTATAAAGTCAACACCCTCGTGCTCCCAGAACCTATGGTCTTCTATGGCAACGAATGCATTGATGAGATTCTTCGGAATATCACTGTAGGATACCCAGAGTCTGTTCTGTTCCTTATAAAGCCTTGCCTCCTCAATCTCAACATCTTTTCCGTCCTCTTGGTAAAAGATACGTGTGGTGAGATCCTGATTTGTAGACAGGTACTCAAAATCGTCAAGATTAACATCTATATACTGATCTATATAGAGCGCAAAAGTACTCCCCACAACAATACCGGTGATGAGACCTATAATTGCTATGGTAAGCAATATACTTGCAACGTATGCAAAAGCTCTCAAAAGAGATCTTACTATTATGCCGGCACCGTTTATATCGTCATTTCTTTCCTTTTTCTGACTCAATTTTTATCCCCCTTCCTTTTTTTGGAGTTTTTCCATTTTTTACATTATAATACATAGCTTTGAACTTTCTGTGAATATCCGTTATAATTAAGATAAATTAATATTCTACTTTATTATGACAGAGTCCCTACCCAAAAGTTCCATCAGATACCTTATCATTTCAGGTTCGGGAGCTATTCCCATACCAGATCTGAAATACTTTCCGTTTTCGGAATCGTATACTATAAGCGGAACATTTCCGATAAATATCTCGCATATGTTCATCACCTTATCGTATATCTCTCCCGACATTCTGTCAAGCTTTAAGTATATTTTTTTGTTTTCAACGTTCTCGGGGACTTCACATCTTGCGGTGTTTTCCGCTTTCTTATATCCGTCAGCTGCGGGAAGAGTCTGCATCTTTTGATACTTCAACTCTGAGTCGGTCTTCAACGGAACTATATTTCTTACGAGTATCTTAGGATCTTCATCCTCTCTGACAGATATCTCTCCCGAAACCGCTATGGCTCTTTCGGGTGTAAGAAACACCGCGCATTCTCCATACGTTTTCGGAAATACTACGAGCTCTATTTCACCGTATCTGTCTTCTACAGTAAGAAATGCCATTTCCTCATTTTTTCGGCTCACCTTAACTTGCTTTTTCGTTATTATACCCGCGATCCTTACATATCTGTTTTTTGCCTGCTCATTTTCCGATTCCTCCGCAGACTCAAACACCTCGGATATATTCATAAGCTTCTGTGCGGCAAGTGACTGTGAATATTCATTGAGGATATGCCCGGAGATATACACTCCCAAGTATTCCTTCTCGTAAGCAAGTCTTTGTCTTAACGGGATCTCTTCTTTTTCTTCATATACTACAATATCATCATTTGAAGATCCGCCCTCGTCAAGGAAACTGCTGAAAAGATCGAGTTGTCCCGCAAGATTGCTCTGTCTCTTCTTAAGCTCGCTGTCTATAACAGCCTCATAGACCGAAAGCAAAGTACTTCTCGTTTTTCCAAAAGAATCGAATGCCCCGCTCTTTATCAGAGCTTCTACCATACGCTTGTTAAGCTCTGTTCCTGCCATACGGGTGACGAAGTCGCCGAAATTTTTGAAAGCTCCTCCTTCTCTTTCTCTGAGAATTGCATCGACAAAATTTCTCCCAACGTTCTTTATACCAAGTAAACCGTACCTTATATTTTTTCCGCTCACACAAAATTCCATACGGCTTTCGTTTATATCGGGAGGAAGTACGGAGATACCTATACTCTTACACTCTGCGGTATATTCCGCTACCTTGGGAGCATTTCCCAATACAGACGTAAGAAGAGCTGAAAAATATTCTTTCGGATAATGAGCTTTCAAATACGCCGTACGAAAAGATAGCACAGAATAAGCTGCCGCATGGCTCTTATTGAAAGCATAGCTGGCAAAGCTCCTCATCTGTTCAAAAAGTTCTGCTCCATCCTCATAAGATATTCCGTGACGCTCATTAGCGCCTTTTATAAAAGAGTCTCTTTCTCCTTCAATAACCTCTGCCTTTTTTTTCGATATTGCCTTGATTATAAGATATCCCTTGCCGAGAGTATATCCCGCTATATCACGGAATATCTGCATTACTTGCTCTTGATATACTATACATCCGCATGTATCGGAAAGTATCGGCTCAAGCTGCGGAAGCTTGTACCGTATATTTCCGGGGCTCTTTCTGTTTTCAAGATATTTGGGTATAGACTCCATAGGTCCCGGTCTGTAAAGAGCTATTGCAGCCATTATATCCTCAATGCAGGAGGGCTTGAAAAGAGTAAGCATAGAGCGCATTCCTCTCGATTCAAGCTGAAATACTCCTTCAGTCTTGCCCTGAGATATCAGTGTGTAGGTTTTTTTGTCATCCACAGCGACCTTGGCAATATTGAACTCGGAATCGTTTTCCCGTATCATCTTTTCGGTATTGGAGATTATTGTTAGATATCTTAATCCCAAAAAATCAAATTTCAAAAGTCCGATAGATGCCACAGTATCCATATCATATTGAGTAACGGCAGTACCGCCGTTTACCGATATAGGAACGTAATCGTGTACGGGTCTGTCGGTTATTACGACCCCTGCCGCATGGGTGGAAGCGTGACGCGGCATACCCTCGAGAAGCAATGAGGTATCGATAAGCCGCTTTGCCTCTCCGTCATTTTCGTATATTTCCGAAAGCTCATTTTCATTAAGCGCATCAGAAAGCGTTATGCCGAGTTTTTGGGGAATAGCCTTTGCTATCCTGTCAACGTCACCGTAGCTCATTCCCAGAGCCCGTCCCACGTCCCTTACGACTGCTCTTGCCGCCATAGTTCCGAAGGTAACTATCTGAGATATTCGGTCAGAGCCGTATTTCTCTCCGACATATGCGATCACTTCTTCTCTTCTGTCATAGCAAAAATCCGTATCAAAGTCAGGCATACTCTTTCTTTCGGGGTTAAGAAACCTTTCAAAGAAAAGTCCGAACTTTATTGAATCAATGTCCGTTATACCTATAAGAAAAGCCACAAGGCTTCCTGCCCCCGAGCCTCTGCCCGGACCAACAGGTATTCCTTTGCTTTTTGCATACCGTATAAAATCCCATACAATGAGATAATATTCCGAATAACCCATTCCGATTATTATAGAAAGCTCGTACTCGAGTCTTTCTTTATATATTTCTTCCGTGTATTGCTCCGTATAAACTATCTGACCGTTTGAGCACCTTTTTTCAAGCCCCGCGTAGCTGAGTTTACGGAGATATGCACCGGGGTCTCCTCCCGGCACTTCAAATTTCGGAAGATAGATCTTATCAAAATTAAAATCAAAATTACACTTTTCTGCTATCTTCACCGTATTTGAGATAGCCGTTTCGTATGAAGGAAAGAGCATTTTCATCTCTTCACCGCTCTTCATATAAAACTCATCGTTTTCAAACCCAAGAGGTCTTCCGTCACTTATAACGTTGCCGGTCTGAATACACATAAGTATTGCCTGGGCATCCGCATCCTGTCTACGGAGATAGTGAACGTCATTGGTTGCAACAAGCTCTATTCCCAATCTTTGGCTCATATCCGTAATGGCGGATATCACCTTCTGTTGCTCGAGAATACCGTGATCCTGGATCTCAAGATAAAAATCTTCTCCGAAGATCCCTTTCATTTCAAGGGCATATTTCTCCGCCTCTTTGTAATTATCCGCAAGAATAAGGCGCGGAATATATCCCGACAGGCAGGCGGAGAGAGCTATAAGTCCCTCACCGTGAGAACGCAAAAGCTCCATATCTATTCGGGGTTTTGAATAGAAGCCCTCTGTAAATCCTTTCGATACCATATAGATAAGGTTTCTGTAACCAGTATCGTTTTTTACCAAAAGCACGAGGTGATTATTACTGTTTCCGATACCCGTATTTTTTTCAAATCTTGAGGAGGGTGCAACGTAGACTTCGCAGCCTATTATGGGCTTTACACCCTCGGCAACGCAAGCCTTATAAAAAGCTACGGCACCGTACATTACTCCGTGATCCGTAAGGGCTACCGCCTTCTGCCCGCATTCCTTTGCGCGCTTCGGTATCTCCGATATTTTGCAGGCTCCGTCAAGCAAACTGTATTCGCTGTGCAGATGCAAATGTACGAAATCGATCATACGTTCTCCCCCTTTCTTTAATCTTTTTCTTTCTCTTCTTTTGCTTTTTCAATTATTTTTCTCAATCGGTGATTAAGTCCCGACTTGGATATTATAGGCTCGTGCATAAGAGCAAGCTCTGTCAGCGGAAGCTCAGGATTTTTGAGCCTGAGTTCTGCTGTATAGCGTAATTCCTCCGAAAGCATCCCGAGTTTTCCCTTGTCCTCAAGGTACTGTATTGCGCTTGCCTGCTCCCTGCCGGTCACCGTTGCTTTACCGATATTATGAGAATCGCAGTTAACAAGTCTGTTGGCATTGTTGCGTATCTCGTTTTTTATTCTGGTATTCATTATCTCAAATGCAGAGCTGTGCGCTCCGATGCAATTGAGCAGATCTTCTATTTTTTCACTGTTTTTGTAATAGAGCACGTATTTCCCGCCTCTGTGGGATATCAGCGGTTCAAGGCCCATACCGCAAAGATGCTCATACATAAGATTCATATTCCATTTTTCCGAAAAGACAAGATCAAGCCGATAGTCTTTATCGGGGTCTGTAATATTCCCGCAATTTATAAACACACCGCATACGAAGCTCTTTTTACACTCATCACAGCAAAAAAAGCTATCCTCTATAGCTGCGGAGGTATTATCCATAAATCCTCCGAGTTGTGCTCTGTTTATAACTACATTTTCAGGTACCGTGTCTTTATATCTCGGAAAAGAAAGAAATTCATTTAACAATCTGAAATATATTTTTGCGATTCCCTCCGGCACTTTTTCCAACACTATACCTCCTTCCGGGGTCCTTGGTGAAAAAGCAAGACAGCCGTAAAGCATTGCTTTACGGCAGCATTTGCCCTTAGGAAGCTGTTTTAAAATATTCTCTTTCGTTGTCTGAGAAAAAGTTTTTTTCATTTTCACCCGATATACCTTATCTCACAATCCAGTTCAACGCCGAAACGTTTTCTAACAGTATCCTTTATGTGTTCTATAAGGTTTATTACGTCGCAAGACGTAGCTCCTCCCCTATTTATAATGAAGCCTGCATGTTTTTCCGAAACCTGCGCACCGCCTACAGTATAGCCTTTAAGCCCCGCATCCTCTATAAGCTTTCCCGCAAAGTATCCATCGGGTCTCTTGAATACCGATCCTGCGCTGGGAAATTCCAGAGGCTGCTTTTCCTTACGTTTTGCCGAAAACTCATCCATCAAGGACTTTATGTCCTCTCGGTCTGCTTTCTTCAGCGTAAGCGCTGCCGAAAGAACTATAAGCTCCTCGTCCATACAGATACTGTGCCTGTATCCGAGCTTCATTTCCGAAGCGTGAATACGCCTCGTCTTTTCTGCATTTACATCATACACCTCTGCGTAGCCGAGCACGTCCTCTATACATCCGCCGTATGCACCTGCATTCATAAAGACTGCTCCGCCGAAGCTTCCGGGGATCCCATAAGCAAATTCAAGACCGCCGAGCCCCGCTTCAAGTACCCTTGCGGATATCTGAGCAAGAGTAGCTCCCGCTTCGGCAAATACACACTCTTCAACGATCCGAATTTTTGCCATTTTGGAGGTGAATACGATAACGCCTCTGTATCCCTCATCGGAAAAAAGCACGTTGCTTGCATTCCCTATTACGGTGTATCTTATTCCCTTCTCTTTCATAAAAGAGAGCACTTTGCAAAAAGTTTCTTTATCCTTGGGATAGACTCCCATATCCGCTTTCCCGCCTATTTTAAAGGTGGACACAGAGGAAAGCATAAGGTCTCTCTTATAAGATACCGATGCTTCCCCTATACTGTCGAGATACGCCGTCAGCTCATTTAAATGCATATTTATCTCCAATCAAAGAGTAAATCTGTGGAATACCTTCTTGCCCTTTTTGATGATGACGCCTTCTGCAAGTTCTTCACGGCTTACGGAAGCGTCAATAGCGCTTACCTTTGTTTCACCCATAGCAACTCCGCCCTGCTGTACAAGACGTCTCGCTTCTCCCTTGGAGGGGCAAAGACCTGATTTTACAAGCATATCGAGAATGCTGATCTTTCCGTCTGTAAGATCTTCCTCAGAAAGCTTTGTCTCGGGCATATTTTCAGCATTTGCGCCGGAGAAGAGCTCTCTTGCAGACTTCTGCGCCTTTTCCGCCTCTTCCTCACCGTGAACAAGCTTTGTAAGCTCATATGCAAGTATCTCCTTAGCTGTATTGAGCTTTGCGCCTTCCCAGGAATCCATCTTATCGATCTCTTCAAGGGGAAGGAAAGTAAGCATTCTGATGCACTTAAGAACGTCATTGTCCCCCACGTTTCTCCAATACTGATAGAAGTCGAAGGGACTGGTCTTATTGGGATCGAGCCATACTGCGCCGTTTGCTGTTTTACCCATCTTCTTTCCTTCTGAGTTAAGAAGAAGGGTGATGGTCATAGCATATGC
>SVSF01000052.1 GCA_015064425.1 Oscillospiraceae bacterium
TCTCTCGGCATCGGCGAAGACGAAACGCTGGTCGAGCATATGATGCGGTGCGATCCGCAGATCATGGATGCGATGCGGAAGCTTGCAGACAAAGGCGCAAACAAGAACGGAGCTGTCACCGATTCGGATGGCAGCTCCGATTTTTACATAAAAAAGGCTGATAAATCAGCGAAAAATGCCGAATTATCAACCTTTTGTGGTGGAGGCGAGGGGAGTCGAACCCCTGTCCGAAAACCCATCCACAAAACTTTCTCCGGGTGCAGCCGTCTGCTGAATTTCCCTTACGTCCGCGCAGGCGGCGAAGCTGACGTAAAGTAGCATTTTTATGCGTGACCGCTATAAATGCAAACTAACGGTTCACGTGCACCACTAAATGATGCCCAAACCGAAGCCGTGGTCCTCTTCGGCAGGACACGCTGCACTTAGGCAGCGAGAGCTAATTCGTCGTTAGCGTTTAATTTTAAAATACAGCGTTTAAAGAGAGTCTGCATCTCTACCCGCTTATCTTGCCTCAAGATCCCCGTCGAAACCATTACGCCCCCATATATAGAGCCTCGGTTCCCAAAAGGAACGAAGGTGGAGAGACTAGTCTCTGTCTCTCCATTTGGTTGCACGGTCGATATCTCTTGCCGCAACCTTTGCTGCCTCGCTGTCCCTCTTATCATAAAGCTTTTTACCCTTGCAAAGACCGATCTCCGCCTTTACCAGGGAACCCTTAAAATAAAGAGATAAAGGAACTATGGTGAGTCCTTGCTGACCCACCTTGCCCAAAAGGCGCATTATCTCCTTTTTATGCATAAGGAGCTTTCTGTCGCGCAGAGGATCTTTGTTGAATATATTGCCCTTTTCATAAGGACTTATGTGTATACCCGTAGCAAAAAGCTCTCCTTTGTTTATCTCGCAATAGGAGTCCTTAAGGTTTACGGAACCTGCTCTTATGCTTTTGACCTCGGTACCCGAAAGCTGTATACCCGCTTCGAACTTTTCAAGAATAAAATAGTCGTGAGACGCTTTTTTGTTTTGCACTATAAGCTTTGTGCTTTCCTTATTCTGAGCCATATATTCACCTCCTCCGTGTCAGTTCACATATTATACCACACAATCCCGTTCAAATCAAGTTTTTATCATCGACAAAGAAGCCTTTTTCTCAAAGCTTCAGATCGCCTTCCTTTATCCAGCCGAGCTTTCTCGATATCTCACCGAATATAAAAGTAAGTACTGCCGGAAGAACAATAGCAATAAGCAGGAGCCCTATCCAATCAAAAGCATTCGGAACGATGGCAACAGCTCCGTTTTCAAGAGCTTTTGCCGAGGGGGACACCCAACCTGTCCATACGCCTATGGGACCGCAGAGTCCGCAGGTACCCATTCCGGAATTAACCTCGGCTCCGTTCATCTCCAATCTGAAAATACAGGTGGCAATGGGGCCCGTTATGGCTGAGCTAAGAGTGGGAGCGATCCATATTTTCGGATTTTTTATAATATTACTCATTTGGAGCATTGAGGTACCGAGTCCCTGAGAAACAAGGCCGCCCCATTTGTTTTCACGGAAGCTCATTACGGCAAATCCCACCATTTGTGCACAGCAGCCCGCTACCGCTGCGCCTCCCGCAAGCCCTGTAAGTCCCAAAGCAGCGCAAATTGCCGCCGAAGATATGGGGAGGGTAAGAGCAATGCCTACGACAACGGAAACAACAATACCCATAAAGAAAGGCTGCAGCTCGGTCGCCCACATTATAAGGCTTCCCACGTAGTTCGCCGCTTTTCCGATAGGAGGCGCGATAAAATACGCCGTTCCCACGCCCGCAAGGATAGTGACTACGGGAGTGACCAGAATATCCACCTTCGTCTCCTTTGAAACGAGCTTACCGATCTCACAAGCTATTATTGCTATAACGTATACCGCAAGAGGGCCTCCTGCTCCGCCCAAAGCATTTGTTGCAAAGCCTATAGGTATCATTGAGAAGAGCACAAGAGACGGGGCGCCCAGAGCAAAGCCGATAGCCACTGCCATAGCCGGTCCCACCATTGCGGAAGCGAGAGAGCCGAAAGTATATCCTACATCGTTTATCTCAACAATAGCTTTTTTGAGAAACGCCACGTTGAATTGCGTTCCCACCGTATTGAGGATCGTTCCTACAAGAAGGGAACAGAAAAGTCCCTGTGCCATAGCACTCATAGCATCTATACCGTAACGTTTGCCGGAAATTATAACGTTTTTCTTTTTCAAAAACTGTCCTAATGCGCTCATTGTATCCTCCTGCGCTTTTTATGGAATTTTAGGAATATTATATCACTTTACTATAGTAGAGTCTATTGGGATTTTATCCAAAAAATATTGACAAATTTTAAAAAAAGTTTATTATTATGATTAGACACCTATATTTTTGCATATTATGTAAATAAAAGAAAAGGAGAAAAAAATGGAACTCAAAGGATCAAAGACAGAAAAAAATCTTATGACCGCTTTTTCGGGAGAATCCGAAGCAAGAAACAAATACACATACTTTGCATCTGTAGCAAAGAAGGAAGGCTACGAGCAGATCGCAGCTATATTCCAGCAGACTGCTGACAATGAGAAAGAGCATGCAAAGCTTTGGTTCAAGGAACTTGGTGCACTCGGAAATACTGCTGAAAATCTTGCTGCCGCAGCTGCAGGCGAACATTACGAATGGACTGATATGTATGACCGTTTCGCAAAGGAAGCGGAAGAAGAAGGTTTCACAGCACTTGCATACAGATTCCGTGCAGTAGCTGCTATTGAGAAGACACACGAAGAAAGATACCGCGCACTCCTTAACAATGTCGAAATGCAGAAGGTATTTGAGAAGAGCGAGGAAGCTATTTGGGAATGCCGTAACTGCGGACACCTTGTAATGGGCAAGAAAGCTCCCGGTGTTTGTCCCGTATGCAGCCATCCTCAGAGCTACTTTGAAATAAGAAAAGTAAACTACTGATAAAAAAGCACCCTTTCGGAGTGAACCGAAAGGGTGTTTTTTTACATATTATAGCAGGTTCTGTTGAGAACTGCGATCTGCTGCCATTCGGGCAGGCTTATAAAATATTCACTAAAGCCGTAGAGACGCACCATAAGGCTCTTATACTTATCGGGAGTCTTCATAGCATCCTTTAAAGTATCCGCATCGACGATACCCACTCCGACATGATACCCGCCCATACCGAAGTAGGAGACTGTCAGCGCTTTAAGTATCTCGGGTTCTACCTTCTGAGAGAAGGTGAGATTGAGTCCTCCGGTTGCGGTCCTATGGAGGGGAAGCTTAGCTATACTCTTGAGCAAAGCGGTAATACCGTTCTTATCGGCACCGTAAGTAGGAGACTGGTTTTCGCTGAAGGGGTCTCCGTCACGTCTGCCGTCAGGAGTTGCTCCCACCTTGCGTCTCCAGGAATTTTCGCGTTCAAGGGTATAGAAACCGCCGATCGCATAGAACCTGTCTTTTACGGAAAGTCTATCTATCGCGTCAAGGAAAGCATTACCCGCAACGACTGTATACTGATCGTTATCCGTATCGTTGCCAAATCTGGTATAGGAGAGTATCTCCGCTCTCAGAGCTTCGTTATTTGCATAGTTTTCGTTTAGTATGTTTATGAAGTCGCTGTAGCTGTATCTCTTCTCTTTAAACACCAGCTTATCAAGCACCATAAGAGAATCGCCTATCGTTGCAACGCCTGTGCAGAAAAGATTCATTACGTTAAACTTGGACGCACCGTCACAGGCATATCGGCATTCAACTGCGCTGTCAGAAAGCATAAGGGAGTCGAGAACAAACTGACGTCTGCATTCTTCCTCGGAGAAACCTTTTTGAGTCTCGTTCACGTATATCTGCATATCCGCTTCAAGATCCTTTGAAAATTCACAAACGAGCTCTTCAAGGCTTGCATATTCCTTCTTCTTCAAGGTATTGAGAAAAATGATGGGTACGGGCACAAAATACTCAAGTCTGAAAGAATGGTAGTTAAGATCGAGTGTGCAGCATGCGGAATACGTAAAGTCCTTTGCCACCGCTTCCTCGATACCTTTGTTCATAAGAGACTTAGATATAAGATCGTAGTTAAATACGTTCATCTTTGCCGTAAGCACCGAAAGTGCATCAAATACGTTATTTGTAAACTCCTTGTCAGCATCGGGTTTAAGAAGTACTATGGTCGTAGGCTGAGCCATATCGTTAAGTTTTGCGGCATCAAGCACAACGGAAGAAAATACGTTGGGATGCTCTCCGCCAATATTTATATACTGCTTTGAAGCCTGAGAAAGAGTAGGCTTCGCATCATGATTCCACGTAGCTCTTCCGCAGATCTCGTTTGCCTTTACCATAAAACCTGCAAGCAGCTCTACTATCTCTTCTCTCGTCGCTCCGTCGCGAATAGCCTTCTCATAGAAGGGGAGCATATACTGATCGAATCTTCCGAAAGCGTAATCTCTCGAGCCAACGTAACAGCTTGCGATCATATGAATTATCCACATTCCCTGAAGAGCAGAAAAGAAATCGTACGCGGGCTAAAAAGGAACTACCTTAAGAGCCTCTGCCATCTGTGTAAATCCCTTTTCCTCGGCAGCCTTGGCATATCTGAGTGAGTATGCGTGTATAGCGTTTATGACGATCTCCGCATTCTTTGCAAAGGACAGAGAAAGTGCGTCGCCCTTCTTTGCGGCGTTCTCTTTTATCTCTTTAAGTATTCCGCAAAGTCCCACACGGAGGAGCTTTTCATAGTCGAAACTCATATGTCCAACGGAGTAAAGCAGCTCGTTTGCCGCCTTTACGCCTTCCTCGGGAAGTCCTTCCACTACACGTCCGGCAAAATAATCGCAGTCCTCAAGAGGAACTGACACTTCTTCAAGTACTTTTGAAAGCACGATAGCATACTTGTCTTCGCTTGTATAGTCTGCCATTTCCTTTTCAAGTCTCGTAAGGATACGGTCTCTTTCAATAAAGCAAGCTTTATTATCCATTTCAAATATCAGGTCTTTAAGCTTGTTCAAATTTCCCATGACACAACCTCCGTAATATATTCGTTATATATATATATCTTCGTTCCAATTATACAATTCTCATCTTTATTTGTCAATAATAATCCCATACAGGAATCATAAAAAAAGAGCAGACGGTTTAACATCTGCCCTTTAAATCAGCGTTTAAAAACGCTTTATGCTTCATTGGTCATTTCATACATAACAACCAACACGTCAAGTCTTTCGTCCTTGGAAAGAGAAAATCCTTCCGTCATAAATTTTTCGCCACTCATTACGCAAACGTTGCTTTCGTCATCCTTGTTCCAAACCTTGTAGTTTTTATCGGGATCAAGTCCTTTAGGCAAGAAATTAAAGGTCTTTTTTCCTTGTCTTCTCATATATGCGATCATCATACCTTCCCCATTTTCAGGGTAATTGAACTGCATCGCCATATCATTCTTTTCATTCAAGGAATATTCGGTAAGCTGATAATAATCCTTCAGCATATATTTATGCAAACTTTGCCATTCTGTCAATGCAGCGTTGGTCCTTTCGAAATTCGAGTCGATCGTGCAATTTACGCCGATACTCAAAGTGAGTCTTGACCGTATATCATAAAGGTTTGTATCGTTTGCAAAACCTGTTCCGGTGAAGGGGAACCAAGAGAGACTTCCAAAATTCTGTCCTTGTGCCGATAATGTGTCCATCCAATAATCGCACTTGGTGTGAGCAAAAGCAAAACGCAAGGTCTCAAGATCAAGTCTTCTGCCTCCGCTGGCACATGAGTCAAATATAAGTCCGGGATTACGGTTCTCAACTTCCGTCCATACGTTGATATACCCTTCACAAGCCTTTAGCTCCGTAACACCGTCTCTCGGCACGGAAAGAAGTTCTTGCTCATATTTGTCGTACGCCTGCCAATATTCCAGGTTGTTAAAGTTGAAATCCTGTCTGTAAACATCGAGCCCGTATTGCTTAACAGTTTTGTCCAGAAGCTCAATAACATAGTCGACCGCTTCCTGCTTACTGTAGTTTACAAGTCCCATTCTTGGGTTCTGACCATTTTTCGTTGCCGTAGAATAGGAAAAATATTTTCTGCTTCTCAAATAGATCATATTATCCTTGAGATCCTGTCCCTGAGGAAGTGCAAACCATACACGCTCAGGTTCAAGCCAAAGGCACATTTTAGCTCCCACTTCGGTAAGCTTTTCGCGGATCTTTACCAATCCCTCTGTTCCGTAGAGCTCCGAAGGACTCCAGTCTCCCGTATATCCCCAGTCTACTCCGTGGTAATTATACCATCCGGCATCCATCTCAAAAACAATATTGTAATTTTCACCGATGACCGATTTAGCCATTTTTTCTATGGCAGCCAAATCTTTCTCGGTACCTCCCAAGCTTGAGCACATATATACGTTTTCCGTAAAATCTCTCGTTCCCTGATATCTGAACATATTGTGTTCAATATACCATCTTCTCCATACGTTCTGACCAAACTGCCAATCGCCGTTTTTATAAAAGAGAAGAACTATGCCGGGAAGTTTGAAGTTTTCTCCCTCCAGCATAACAAAATTAGTTTCCGCAACTCCGCCCGTTACCTGTACCGCGCCATCAGAAACATCGGCTGTGACCTTCCAACCGCCCTGCCAGTTTACAACTGCGATAGTGCCGTTATTGTCTGCTTTATTTTCAAAATTCAGATAAGGAATATATCCATGTGTGGGAACTCCGTGTAAGGATCCCAGTTCAAAGCCCTCTTCCACCTTTATTTTTTTACTACGAGCCGCAAATGCAGTTGATTTAGAGTTTCCTTCTTCATCCATATTCTCTCCGCCTTCGTTATAGTGCACCACCACGTTCTTGCTGTTATCAATTATGGCAGAGTCAAGAGGAAGAACATTGGCCAACTTATTCGAATTTCCGTTTGCCGTATTTATGAGTCTGGTGTCATATTCAACTACCGGATACCCCGGATAAGTTGTAAGCGTCAAAAGAATTTGAAGATTTTCTTCCTTACAGTCATACTTAAACTGTGAGCAGCTTCTGACTACAGGCGTCCCACTGTCTTCATAGTCCGTTATGAGTTCTGTTTGTAAAAAAGTCTTTTCCCATACAAGATCATCAGAACTTCTTTCCCCTACGCTAAACGTGACCGGAGGAGTGTCCGTATTCACTATGTTTTGTTCAAGCCACGCAATTGCCCGCTCGTAATCCGCATAGGTATTGAGAAAAATACCCTCCGCAGGCTTTATATCGACACTGTATTCCTGTGGCTCTGTTTCCGCCTCGGTGTTTTGCTCGTTTGTTTCAGTTTCATAATCACCACCGACGCAATAGCAAAAAGAAACGAGCACTATTGCCAGCGTCAGTATAAGTAAGCAAATCCTTTTTACCATTTAAAATCCATCCCAATTATTCTATTTTTGATTGTAAATAGGGCAGATGGAGTTACTTGCTCAAACCATCTGCCCTTAAAGATCAGCGCTTATTAACGCCTACGTAAGAATCCCATTCAAGAGCGATTTCTTACGGTTATATAAGTGTTAACGAGGTATTACATCCAAGAACCTACAATAGTAGTAAGAGGCTTGTATCCGCCCATGGTAAATCCGGGGATACCGTAGAACCATACGGCTCTTGCCAATGTCTTTTCTCCAACGGGATAGAAGATAAATCCTCTGTCAGTCATAGAAGCGAAGTCATAGAGGAGAGCATCAGCATATTGCATCCACATATAATATTCTCCGTCCTTTTCGAGAACGTAGAACGCTGATCCGAGTCTGTCTTCGATCTCAGCTCCTGTCAAAAGTTCATAGTTGAATTCGTCTTCAATATTCTCATTTCTCTTTATAGAGAATGCAAAGTAAACATCCTTGAGTGTAAGCTTTGTCCACTCTTTGCCATATGTCGTAGCGGTTTCTGTTCCCTTTTCAAGGGCATTATAAAGCTTTTCGCTTATTCTGTATATGCAGCCGAGTTCTTCTTCATCGTAGTCTACCCACTGTACGTCACGTGTCATAATGTCTATCTCACTGTCACACTGGCAAACATACATAGTAAAGGGATCACTGAACACTGTTTCTAAAGTATCATAATCTATGGAACCAAAAGTTCTTCCGAGCTCGTCATTTGCCCAACCGCCGTCGGGATCGCCGAAGGAGTAGGAGTTGTCAAGCCAGAGGAAGTAGAGGCCTTCTACCTCTTTTATGTATCCGATCAAGCAAAAAACTCCGCTTTCAGGCCAAGTAGCAAGTGGGTATGTTCCGGTAACCCCGTCTGTAAAGTGAATATAGTTCTCTGCTCCGTCAAGTCTCTTCCATCCGTCGAAGGGAAGATAGTAATCATCAGTTACCGCTCTGTTATATACGTCAGCGCCGATAGCGTAGATGCCGCCGCTTCCGTCAGCATCGGAGCATATAAACTTAACTTCGTTTGCACCGACAGTTACCTTCTTGTGTGCTGTTACAAGATCAGCATCGGGTACTGAAGAAACGATTTCGTAATCTTCCAATTCGAAGGGATGGTAGAACATAGCTTCGAGAAGGTCTTCTTCCCCTTCGGTCTCAGACTCTACTTCGGAATCCGCCTCGGTATCAGACTCTACTTCGGAATCCGCCTCGGTCTCACCCTCGGTTTCGTCCTCTGTTTCCTTCTCGGTCTGCTTTTCTGTTTCGCCTTCAGTGCCGGCTACAGTATTTGCTTCGGTCTCCTTTGTTTCGCCGCCGCAAGCAGCAAGCAGAGATACCATCATGCAAAGAACAAGAATGAATGATAATACTTTTTTCATAATACTTTCCTTTCATTATTTTATATATTTTATATATGCACACCGGGGATAATACTTTATCCCATAAACAGTGTATCATTTTTTAAAAAAATTCAAATAGTTTTTTGAGAAAAATTTCTACTAATTTGTGCATTTTATTGTACGCTTTTACACAATTTCGCTTTTTTTCCAAAGATATTGGGAAATCAAGTCTTTAATCTTTTAAAGGTAAACAGGTCAGATGCCCTTAACGTACAAATTATTGTAGGATATAACGTTTCCTGAAATAACGGTAGGACCTACTGCAACAGCTTCACAGTTCATGACCGTTGCCGTTCCGTCTTCTACTTCAACGCAGTATGAGCCGCCCTGGTCAAGGAGCAAATTCCAACCTTCGACCTCACCGCCGTCGGTAACCTTTACGATATTATGTCCGCCGAACTGCATAATGTTCAAAAGATGAACACCGGTACTGCCCTCTACCTTTACAAGCTCACATTTACGCCTTTGATATGTAAATACGTAATCGAAGACCTTGTCCGAATTCTTCACCTTGATACCGTAGCGATGGTTTGTCATCCAATATCCGGGGTTAAGGTCATGGCACATCTCAAGATAGCAGTTTGAAGCATTTCCGATCCTTACGAGGCAGTTTGCCGCAGTACCCCAGAGAGCGCGCATAAAGGTATTATCGCTTCCGTCAGTTACCTCTACAGCCTGGTAGGGATTTGAAAAATATACGTTTTCCACATATCCGTTCTTGGAGTTATCAAATCTAATCGTATAAGTATAGGTTCTGAGGTTTTTACTCAAGTTGAAAGGGTTCTCGGGATAGTAAAACTGCAGAGAACGAACTCCCGAACCGTCTCCTTTTATCGTTATGAACGCACGGTCGGTATCCGGATTTTCAGGATCAGCGCCTGCAAATACGAACATAACAGTGCCTCCTTGGGGTCCGTAGGAATACGGAACGGATCCGACTCCTCTGAGCTCGACTCCTGCGGGAATATCAAGATATCCCTCGAACTTATAGTGACCTGCCGGCAGATAAACGATTCCGCCGCCGTCCTTTGCTGCATCATTGATAGCTTGTTGTACTATTTCAGTACAGTCTTCCCCCAAATTTCCCTTTGTATTTATAGGTGCTTTAGGTGCGTTGTAGGGTTCTTTTGTAACGTCATAAAGTACCGCACGCGCCACTTTGGTCTCTGTCTTACTCTCAACATATTCAGCGGGAGTAGTCTGGGGAGATTCCACAAAAACGCCGAAGGAATTGTAGGTCGATTTCGGGCACACCGGATCGTGTGAAAGTATGCAGTCGGTAAGATACACATTTGCTGAATTGATCTTTTTAATGACAACAGAGCCCTCACTTCCTTCAAGACGGCTTCTGACTATACCTACCATCCTACTGACTTGCAGTGCCTCTATCTGAAGAGCGATCTTCGTGTTGGTAATATCAAGGAAGGACATACCTGCGCCCCAGAAATTCATTCTCTTACCTGCAACAATGTGTATACCGTATTTGAAATGAGACGCCGAAAGGTTATGTATCATCGGCATTTCAAGGTCGCCAAACTCGAATGCTGTTGCATTTTCTTCCGTATATGCGGTTATTGCATCAATGTCGGGAGCGTTAAACTTCTCCGTTGCATTTGCCCAATAGCTTGCATTAAATGATATATTTTGGTAACTGCATGCTCCCGCATTGTTGTTAACAACAAGTCCGCGGTTCAAAACCGTTCCCTTTATGTTGTTAAGGTACATATTGGAATTTGCGCATAATGCGTATTCATCTGCCGAAAGTCCTATACCGTCATAAGAATTCAGCAAGGTAATATCCTGGAAGCTGGGTCCCTGTGAACCCGCATCGGTATACGCAAAAGCCCATCCCAGATTCTTCGGAGCATCAATATCCTGATGAGGGTAATATATGGTAAGCCCTCTTGCACCGGAAGTCATCTGCATTTCGAAAAGATTTTTCTTCGTTTTAAACTCCGCTGAAATAACCGTTCCGTACTCACCGTTTTTCGCAAGATCGGGATCGCACCAATCTCCTCTGAGTGTTACTGCAGTGGGTATATCTACCGTGTCGGTCACCTTATATATTCCTGCGGGCAGCCAAACTGTTCCTCCGCCTTTTCTCTTGCAATCTCTCAAAGCTTTATTCAAAGCATTGGTAGAGTCTTCTTTACCCGTGGGGTCAGCACCGTATTTACTGTCGGTAGCCACAATATCCGCAACTATCCAGTCATCAGACGGAAATACTGTTTTAACTACACAGGGTACGGGACTTTCTCCGCCTACCGCTATTTCCGTTCCCTGAGACACCCAAGCATCTTCTGTCTCGGCTTCTGTCTCGGCATCCGTTTCGCTTTCCGTTTCCGAGACTTTCTCAGTCTCCTCATTGCCGTTTCCGCAGGAGAACATCGAAAGCAGCATCAAAAGCATTAACACAAAAGATAAAATCCTTTTCATAAAACTCACCTCTTTTTTATATTGCCTTATGATTTTTGTGCAATCATACAATCGACCGCTATATATATTATACCATATCGAAATTTTTCATTAAAGTGCATAAAATTTATTTTTTTCTATTTATAATATACGAATAAATAGACTTTTATCGTAATTGTCTGTTTTAACTAGAATTTTCGCTCAAGCACTGAGATTTACAGAACTAAAACAGTTTCGGAATCTTCGTATATTTCAGAGTGAAATGTCAATAGAAGTACAACACTTTTACGAAATAAAAAAGCTTGAAGAAACCCTTCAAGCTTTAACCTTTATTTATATAATTTTCAAAAAAATATTTCATAACGTCTTTTCTCGTTATTATACCCACAAAGGTCTCCTTATCATCCACCACAGGAACGAAATTCTGATCGGTAAGCTGGGACACCATATGCAGCATATCTTCATTTGCATGAAGTGCGGGATTAAAACCTTTCCGAAGTATATCGGATATCCTTTTTGATTCTCCGTAAGCATCCGAAGCGTCTCCGTCAAGAATACACCTCAGCATATCCCCTTCACTTACCGTACCCGCATATTCCCCGTCCTTTGTAATAACGGGGAGCGCGGTAAATCCGCTTTTCCTTATAGTATCTATTCCTCTGCGTACGGTATTATAGTCATACAGGTACGTAACGTTGACCTTAGGATTTAAAAACTTAAGTATGGACATATGCGCCTCCTTATATAAACAAGGACATTATTATCTCCTCTTCTATTATAATATATCATAAAT
>SVSF01000053.1 GCA_015064425.1 Oscillospiraceae bacterium
AAAGCATCAAATATTACTGTCTGGTAATGAGTGAGGAATATATCAGAAACCACTTTGCCGACATTAAGAAATATGCAAGAGTCATTGAAAATCGTTTGGATGATGAATGGTGCACAATGGAGAGTGTGTTAGCAGACAATTTAGAAATGTTAGCCCTTGCACAAGAGCATAATGTGAACTATATACTCATTGACGATAAGTACGAAATCAATATTGAGTTATAACGATAAACCCCAATTTATCTAACAGAACAAGAAGAACCCCGACAGACTTAAAATCTGTCGGGGTTAATTATTTGTTTACTCCGGAGAAAATTTTGCTGATCCGTAGGGGCGTTCCGTAAACGCCCGTGCGAACAAAGTCGACCCCTACGTGGAGTTAGGTTAATGTTTCGTGATTTCTTCGATAAGGGCGTCCAGCTTTCTGTGATGGCAATTTTTTATTTGTAGATAAGATATTTGCCTTTAGCTTGCAAAGAAACTGCACGGCATGTTTTACCTGAAACGGTCTTTTCTTTGATCTCAAGCTCGCCCTCGGAGTTCTTGACTCCCTTACAGCACTCCGGTAAGATAAGAACCATGGGAGATGAAATTTCAAGCTCTATTTCACCGTTATCCAAGAATTTGAAATTGCTCTCCGAACGTGCCTTCCAATACTTAGCAATATTGTCTGTCGTTGTTTTCCAAACTGCATAGTTCTTCTCTCGGCAATAAGCCTTTATAACATCAATAGCGCCGTGTACGGCCTCGTCGTTTCCAAACTGTGTGCAGAAATAATGAGGATGTATAAAGAACTGACATATTCTGCCGTATTTTGCTCCATCATCAATATATGAGCGAATTTTTTTGTCATCGGGAAATTTCACTCCGTCGTATCTTGGCTCATAGTAATTGATCGGTATCTCCATAGTTTCAACCAGGCGGTTACCGTCCTTTGGACTCAAGCACGAATAACGCGGGAAGGAAGTTCCAAAAGCATAGCCCTTCATATTAAAGGCATTTATATCATTCAGATCTACCTCAGCCATTTTATCGTTGTCCGCAATAACACCGCAGGATTCAAGCCAAGAAAGCCTTTCGGCAGTACTTCCGTCACGAACGAAGCAATGATTTACGTTTGTTACGGGATATATACCGAAATTTTTCTTAAATAGCTCAACCTGACGTTTCTGCTACTCTTCAGAATAAGGATAAGGCAAAAAGTTCGTGTGAAGAGCGAACTCGCATCCGTGAGAATGTAACTCATCAAAAATCTCTTTATCCATTACAAACTGTTCATCATTCGCAGGCATTGCATTAATATGATAAGGCAGTCCCACAGACTCCATATAATATACTGCCGTACGGTTTATTTCAACTCCGCTTGCATCATCATCACCGGAAAAATTTATGGCAAGATCCGGTATGCTTCCGTCTTCAAGAGGTGGAAGCGTATGCAATACGGGAACTCCCTCGTAAAGAAGGATCTGTCTCAATGTGTCACATACACGTCATTATAAGGCACAGAGCTGTCGTGGTCCACCGGGAGAGGACGCATATCCGGAACACGTCCAACGGAGTATCTATGGCAGAGATAAGTGCCAAAATGAACTTTTCATCCCAGAACTATTTCTCTTCATTTTTCAAAAGAGAAACGGGTATGTCTCCAATGGAATACAGAAAGAAAAAAATATAAACTCCATACCGAGCATTAATTGCATTTTTACATTCATTATGTTATAATTTTTCTATAGCATTTTACGAAGGAGGAGTCTATGGAAGGCTTCAAATTACACAGTTCCTATAAGCCCATGGGCGACCAACCTGAGGCTATAGAAAAAATAAGCCGAGGTATCCTAAGAGGGGATAAAATGCAAACTCTTTTAGGTGTTACGGGATCCGGAAAGACCTTTACTATGGCAAATATAATCGCTAATGTAAACAGGCCAACCCTGGTACTTGCCCACAACAAGACTTTGGCGGCACAGCTCTGCACGGAATTTCGCGAATTTTTTCCCGAAAATGCAGTCGAATACTTCGTTTCCTATTACGACTACTATCAGCCGGAAGCGTATATTCCCGGCAAAGACGTATATATTGAGAAGGATGCTCTTATTAACGACGAAATAGACCGTTTAAGACATTCTGCCACCTCTGCCCTTTTTGAAAGAAGAGACGTTATTATTGTCGCTTCGGTATCTTGCATATATAGCCTTGGAGATCCTCTTGAATATCAAAAGATGGTATTTGCTCTGCGTCCCAACCAAATAATGGAACGAGATGAACTTATAATGTCATTAGTCAAACTCGGCTACGAAAGAAATGACCTTGAGCTTATGCGCGACAAGTTCAGAGTAAGGGGAGACGTAGTGGAGATCGTCCCTGCCTCCGTAAATAAGCATGCGGTAAGAGTTGAGTTTTTCGGGAATGAAATAGACCGTATATCAGAAATAAATACGGTAACCGGTGAGCTTATTCGCGACGTAAAATATATATCTATATATCCCACCTCTCATTATGCCGTAACGGATGAAAAGAGAGAGGATGCACTTGCAAAAATAGAGCAGGAAATGCTTGAAAGAATAAAATTCTTTGAATCCCAGAACAAGCTTATCGAAGCTCAAAGAATAGGTGAAAGGACCAGATATGACCTTGAAATGCTGCGAGAAATAGGTCACTGTTCCGGAGTTGAAAACTATTCGAGAGTTCTGTCGGGACGCGAACCCGGATCTACCCCCTATACTCTTATTGATTATTTTCCAAAAGATTTTCTCCTTTTTGTGGATGAATCCCACGTTACCCTTCCTCAGGTAAGGGGAATGAGCGGAGGAGATCGTGCGAGAAAGACCAACCTAATTGAATACGGCTTCCGTCTTCCCTCGGCTTTCGACAACAGACCCCTATTTTTCGAGGAATTTGAGAAAAAAATAAATCAGGCGGTCTTCGTTTCCGCTACTCCCGCAGATTATGAAACGGAGCATTCTACCCAAACGGCTGAACAGATAATACGTCCCACCGGACTTCTTGATGCAAAGATAGAGGTACGTCCCACCAAGGGTCAGGTCGATGACCTTATTGGTGAAATATATAAGAGAAGTGAAGCGGGAGAAAGAGTTCTCATTACCACGCTCACAAAATCTATGGCTGAAGATCTTACCGAATACCTTGAAAACAGAAAAATAAAGGTAAGATATATACATTTCAATATAGATACCATTGAACGTATGGAAATCATACGCGATCTCCGCTTGGGAGTTTTTGACGTACTGGTAGGTATAAACCTCTTAAGAGAAGGGCTCGACCTTCCCGAGGTATCTCTCGTTGCGATACTTGACGCGGACAAACAAGGCTTCCTTCGTTCCACTACCTCCCTTATACAAACGATAGGAAGAGCATCAAGAAACGCAGAGGGCAAGGTAATAATGTACGCCGACGAGATATCCGACTCAATGAGAGTAGCTATAGACGAAACGGAGCGCAGAAGAAAGAAGCAAGACAGCTATAACCAAGAGCACGGAATAATCCCCAAGACTATAGTAAAGCCCGTTTATGACATAATAGATATGGGCGCAGATAAGGACAATGCCCTTTCCAAGGCGGAAAAAAAGAAACAGCAGGCAAAGAAGGATAAGAAACTTTCGGCAGAAGAAAAAAAGCAGCTTAAGGAAAAGCTTACGGCTGAAATGAAGCAGGCTGCCGCAGTTCTTGATTTTGAAAGAGCAATAAGACTCAGAGACAGAATAAAGGAATTATAAAAACGGAGGACGCATCTTGGCAAACGATCAACTTATAATCAAGGGTGCAAGAACTCATAATTTAAAGAATATCGATCTTAAAATACCGCGCGACAAGCTGGTAGTCCTTACAGGTCTTTCGGGCTCGGGAAAATCATCCCTTGCCTTTGATACCATATACGCAGAGGGACATAGACGTTTTGTGGAATCTTTGTCATCTTACGCAAGAATGTTTTTGGGACAGCTGGACAAGCCCGATCTTGATCTTATCGAAGGGCTTTCTCCCGCTATATCCATTGACCAGAAAACGACTTCAAAAAATCCCCGTTCCACAGTAGGCACCGTCACAGAGATATACGATTATCTCCGACTTATGTATGCGAGAATAGGCATACCCCACTGTCCTGTTTGCGGAAAAGAGATAAGAAAGCAATCCATTGACCAGATAATCGACAGAATAATGCTGCTTCCCGAAGGAACCAAAATAATGGTAAACGCCCCCATGGTCAGAGGGAAAAAGGGTATGCACGAGAAAATATTTACTGATGCAAAAAGATCCGGATATGTTCGTGTAAGGGTAGACGGAAGCATCTACGATCTTTCGGAAGAAATAAAGCTTGATAAAAACAAAAAGCACGATATTGACGTGATCATTGACCGCATTGTAATGCGAGAGAGTGTAAGAAGCAGACTTACCGACTCTGCAGAAACGGCGCTCAATCTTTGTGAAGGGAATTTGTGTATTTCCGTTATTTCATATCCCGAAGGATATGACGATACCGGAGATAAAGAACTCAGCTTTTCTCAGAATTACGCTTGCGAGGAGCACGGTATATCAATGCCGGAGCTTGAGCCCCATATGTTCTCATTCAACAATCCTAGAGGCGCTTGCCCTGAATGCTCCGGACTCGGTGAGATGCAGAGTATATCCGTAGAACGTATAATTCCGGACAGAAGTCTTTCTCTTAGGCAGTCCGCAATACAGTGCAACGGATTTAAAAGTGCAGATGAAGAGACCTGGATGGGGCCTCTTATGGAAGCGGTAGGCAAAAAGTACGGATTTAACCTCGACACACCCATCAATGATTACACGGAAGAGGGGCTCAGAGCGCTCCTTTACGGAACAGGTCAGGAGCTATACACCGTAGACAGATATTTCGGAAAAACAGTACACCACCAAACCACGAAATTTATCGGAATAATAAACATTATCGAGCAGAGAGCAAATGCTTTCCAAAACGAATACTATAACGATTTCCTTGAATTTAAGCCATGCCCCCACTGTCATGGAGCGAGACTGCGCCCGGAGATGCTTGCAGTAACCGTAGGAGGAAAAAATATTCATGAATTTTGTCTGTTGTCTATAGACGAGGCTCTTGATTTTATTGAAAAATTAAAACTCGATCCTTCTGAAGAGACTATAGCAAGAGACATAGTAAAAGAGCTCAAGAGCCGACTTGGTTTTCTGAAAAATGTAGGTCTTAATTATCTTACGCTTGCAAGAAAAAGCGGTTCTCTTTCCGGCGGAGAAGCGCAGAGGATACGCCTTGCCACGCAAATCGGAAGTGCACTTATGGGAGTACTCTACATTCTGGATGAGCCCAGCATCGGGCTCCACCAAAGAGATAACAGAAAACTTATCGCAGCTCTCAAGGAATTAAGAGACACCGGAAACTCCGTTATCGTTGTAGAGCACGACGAAGAGACCATGAACGAAGCGGACTATATCGTGGATATCGGACCGGGTGCCGGAATACACGGCGGTGAGATAGTGGCACAGGGAACTCCGGAAGAAATAAAAGCCTGTGTGGGTTCGGCTACGGGAGATTTTCTTTCCGGCAGACGTAAGATAGCCGTACCGGAAAAACGCAGAGACGGAAACGGTCATTTTCTCCGTATCCTCGGTGCATCCGAAAACAACCTCAAGAATATTGACGTAAACATTCCCTTAGGTAAATTCGTATGTATAACCGGAGTATCCGGATCGGGAAAATCATCACTCATAAACTCTATACTGTATCAATCACTTGCAAAAACACTTAACCGCGCCACTACTTTCCCCGGAAAGCATAAAGGAATTGAAGGAACAGAGCAACTTGACAAGGTAATAAATATAGACCAAAGTCCAATAGGAAGAACTCCTCGTTCCAACCCGGCAACCTATACCGGTGTTTTCGGAGATATAAGAGCTCTTTTTGCCAATACGAACGAAGCAAAGGCAAGAGCATACAAAGCAGACCGCTTCTCATTCAATCTAAAAGGTGGAAGATGTGAGGCATGCGAAGGAGATGGCGTAAAGTGCATAGAAATGCATTTTCTTCCTGATGTCTACGTCACCTGTGACGTGTGCAAAGGTAAGAGATACAACAGAGATACCCTTGAAGTAAGATACAAAGACAAAAATATATATGAGGTCTTGGAAATGACCGTAGAAGAAGCGGTAGGCTTCTTTGAAAACATTCCCAAGATCCGCAACAGACTCAAAACTATATGCGAGGTAGGTCTCGGATACGTCAAACTCGGTCAATCCTCTACAACGCTTTCCGGTGGAGAGGCTCAAAGAATGAAGCTTGCTGCAGAGCTTTCAAAGAGAAGCACCGGAAGAACTGTCTATATTCTTGACGAACCTACTACGGGACTTCACAGTGCTGACGTTGAAAAGCTTCTTGCTGTATTGAACAAACTTGTAGATGCGGGGAATTCCGTAATCGTAATAGAGCATAATCTTGACGTGATAAAAACCGCCGACCATATTATAGACCTCGGTCCCGAAGGCGGTGACGGCGGTGGAAGAGTTATCGCAGAAGGAAGCCCCGAAAAGGTTGCCGAAACCGAAGGCTCCTACACCGGGCAATTCTTAAAGGAAATACTCAAAAGCTAAAATAAAATTTATTTAAAGGCTTGACTAAATCCTTTTTTTCAGTTATTATATTATTGTTTTGGAAGGTTTTTCAAATGAAAGCATACGAAAGATTTTTAAAATACGCAGTAATACCTACTATGTCCGATGAAGAAAGCGAGAGTACACCCAGTTCCTCAAAGCAATTTGTTCTTGCAAAGCTTCTGTGTAAGGAGCTTCTTGAGCTCGGACTTAAAGATGCACGTGTGGACGAGCACGGATATGTATACGCTTCTCTCCCCTCAAACGTAGATAAAGATATTCCCGCTGTAGGATTCATTTCGCATATGGACACATCTCCCGATGCTCCTGACTTTGAAGTAAAGCCCCGCGTGTTGGAATACAAGGGCGGAGATATTCTTCTCAACGAAGAAAAGAATATCGTTATGAAGGTAAGCGATTATCCCTATCTTGAGGACCTTGTAGGAGATACCCTTATTGTTTCTGACGGCACGACTCTTTTAGGTGTTGACGATAAAGCGGGTATTGCCGAAATAATGACGGCTCTCGAAAAAATAATCGAAAGCAAAATACCGCACGGAAGGATATGTATCGGATTCACTCCTGACGAAGAAATAGGCAGAGGTGCGAATCTTTTTGACGTAGAAGGATTCGGAGCTGACTACGCCTATACTCTCGACGGAAATTACGTTGGCGAGATAGAATACGAAAACTTCAATGCCGCAGGTGCCTATGTGAAAATAAACGGTCTGTCGATACATCCCGGCACGGCGAAAGGCAGAATGAAAAACGCTTCTCTTATAGCCATAGAGTTCGATTCTCTTCTTCCTCCCGATGAAATACCCGTAAAAACAGAGGGATACGAAGGCTTTCATCATCTCTGCAGCATAAAAGGCAGAGTTGATTTTGCAGAGCTCGAATATATCATCCGTGACCACGATATGGCTAAATTTGAAGAAAAGAAGAAACATTTCTGCAAGGTTGCAGAAATGATAAATGCCAAATACGGAGAAGGAACCGCAGAGCTTACGTTAAAAGACAGCTACTTCAATATGAAGGAAGTCATCGAAAAGCATATGTATATCATAGACCGTGTAAGGGCAGCCCTGAAGGATATCGATGTTGAACCGACTATCGTTCCCATAAGAGGGGGTACAGACGGAGCAAGACTTTCATTTATGGGTCTTCCCTGCCCCAACCTCG
The DNA here is from genome assembly GCA_015064425.1 of Oscillospiraceae bacterium. Next base: position 7,776 of record SVSF01000053.1, read on the forward strand.
GAGTAGGAGGAAACAATTATCACTCCCGTTTTGAATATGCTTCCGTAAGCCAAATGGAAAAAGCTTCCGACCTTGTTGTACAAATAATAAAAAATTTAAATCTATAAACTGCAAAGGAGAAAACTATGGAATTCCCGCTTATAATTGCCACACTTTTACTTATGTTTGCTATCTTCTCGATACAGTCTTGGGGAGCACGTATCGGAGCACTTGCCCTTCTCGTTGTAATTTGGGCAGTATCTCCTCACATACACTACGCTATAATTAAATCAAGAACAAAGTCCAAGATCACTTCAGCGTGCAAAAAGTACAATGCAAAGCTCCAGTTCACAAAAGATGAAAGCTATGACTTTTCTGCTGAGACTGACGACGTTATTTACAAAGTAAAATTTATAAACACACGATATCATGCTCAGGTCATAAACATCTTCAACGACGGAAAATTTTACAGGGAATATTTCTTTGCTCTCTTCGGAAAAGTAAAGATAAAACTCCCTATTCATTTTAAAACCAAAATGAAGGATTTCCCCAAGATAGAACTTAGCAATAACGGCAAGAAAGAAATTCTATGTTACATATTTGTAAAAGAACCTATTTCCATTCTTTATACCGCAGTTAATAAACCCGAGCAGATACACAATCAGGAAGAACTGTTCGGTCACACATGTTACACAGTACAGGGCTTTATAAACAGAATAACAGGCGAATACAAGCATATATAAGAAAAAAGGATACGGAAAAATTCCGTATCCTTTTTTCTGTCTCAATGAGTGTTTGATAGTATGAATACTTCGTATTTCATATCTAAGCCATCTCAATATTAATTCTTTCTGAATACTATAGCATTCCAATCATTTTCACTAAGTTTGTCCACTATTGAAAAACCTCTTACTACAAAAGCTTCTTTTACGGTTTCGAACTGAGGCTCGATTATTCCGGAACAAGCTATAAGAGAGCCTTCCTTCATATAATCACCAACATCAGATACAAGGCGCAGGATTATATCGGCAACTATATTGGCGCATACAAAATCGTATTTTCCGTCTTTGAGACTTACACCCTTTAAAAGGTCCGAAACCCCGCACTCTACGTTTGAAAGCCCGTTTTCTCTTACGTTGTCCTCTGCGACCTTAACGGCGACCGGATCTATATCGTAGCAATTAACGTGAGATGCGCCAAGCTTTGATGCGGCGATCCCCAATATTCCCGAGCCGGTGCCTACGTCCAAGACCAAATCACCTTTTTTCATATACTTTTCGAGGAGTATGGCACAGAGTCTCGTCGTCTCATGAGTACCGGTACCAAAAGCCATACCAGGGTCCATTTTGATAACGACCTCACCGTCCTCGGCATCATATTTTTCCCACATAGGAACAATAACGAGCTTTTCTCCCAGCTTTATAGTTTTATAATATTGTTTCCAGCTGTCAGCCCACTGCTTTTCATCATATCCGTCAGTATGCATCTGATAGACTGTACCGCTTTCATCAAGCTTTGTTCTTAAAAATGACATATATTCGGAAAGATTTTTGTTTTCGGGGACAAATATGCTCACCGAGCACACTTGATGCTCCTTAAGGAAGTCTTCGTCTACTATTTCCCCGTAATCCTCTCTGACATTATCGTAGATATCTCCTATATCATCTATCATAAGTCCGTTATCGAGCATACTCATAACTGCGCTTACAAGATCAATATCTTCTCTTTTACATTCTACTTTCAGTTGAGTCCAATTCATACCTCGGATCACCTTTCCTATGTAAAATTCAGGCGTGAAAGAAACTCCCACGCCTTTTTATCAGTTGTTTTTAAATATTTTATCAAAGAAACTGGTCTTTTTTGAGTAGTTCTTTTCACCGCACTCGTCAGCAAAGGATCTGAGCAGCTCTTTCTGCTTTGAGTTAAGAGATTTCGGAACTTCTACAGCAACTGTGAATATAAGGTCACCTCTTCGTCCCGTATTGCCCTGGGCAATGCCCTTACCTCTGATAGTAAATGACGTGCCTGTTTGAGTACCTTCCGGTATCTTAAAGCTTACACTCTCTTCAAGAGTAGGTACGTTGATATCTGCACCCAATGCAGCCTCTGTAAAGGTTATGGGTACCTCGCAGTACAGATTGAAGCCGTCTCTCTCAAAAAATCTGTGCGGGCGTACGCTTACCACTATTATAAGATCGCCGTTCACACCGCCGTTACGTCCCGCATTTCCCTGGCCGGAAAGAAGTATTCTCTGACCGTCATCAATTCCGCGGGGAATGGACACCTCAAGCTTTTTGGAAAGCTTTACGTAGCCCTTTCCGTTACAATTTTCGCAAGGCTCTTTTATTATCTTACCTGTTCCGTGGCAGTTGTCACAGCTTCTCATAGTTTGCATTATACCAAATGCAGTCCTTTGCTGTACACGCACCTGACCGCTTCCTCCGCAGTTTGGACAGGTATCCGCACTCGTTCCTTTTTTAGCGCCGCTTCCTCCGCAATCAGAACATTTCTCTATTCTGTTATAGGATATTTCCTTCTTGCATCCAAATGCAGCTTCTTCAAAAGAAACACCTATACGGTAAGCTATATCGTCTCCGTCTACGGGACCGTTTCTCCTCGAATATGAAGATGAGCCTCCGAAGCCGCCAAAGCCTCCACCGAAGATGTTAGAGAAAATATCTCCGAAATCACCGAAATCACCGAAGCCTCCGAAACCGCCTCCGCCCGCATTCATATTAGGGTCTACACCTGCAAATCCGTAACGGTCGTATTTATCCTTCTTGTCGGGATCCGAAAGTATTGCATAAGCCTCGTTTGCTTCCTTAAACTTCTGCTCCGCTTCCTTATCACCGGGATTCATATCGGGATGATATTTTTTCGCAAGCTTATAATAGGCTTTCTTTATATCAGATTCCGAAGCGCCTTTATCTATACCGAGCACCTCGTAATAATCACGCTTTTCAGCCATATATCTATTCTCCCCTTGCGCCGAAAAAAGCGCAAATTTCCTCTGTCATATCCATAGAAAAAGAGAAAGCCCCTTTTCCTATGCGCAAAATTCAACTGCCGTCATTCGGCAGTTGAATTTTTATCACTTATCTGTCTTATCTTCAAAATCAGCGTCGTAGTAGGTACCGTCGCCGGATGCTCCGCCATCGTTGCCCTGTCCGCCTGCAAAGCCCTGATCACCGTTGGGAGCCTGCTGCTGATATATCTTGCTTGAAAGCTCGTAGAACTTCTTCTCAAGAGCCTCCGTATCAGCCTTGATAGCTTCAGTATTATCGGTCTTGATAGTTTCCTTAAGCTTTTCAGCCGCTTCTCTTACGCCCGCCTTATCTTCTTCGGTAAGCTTATCGCCAAGGTCGGTAAGCGTCTTTTCTGTCTGAGATACGAGAGATTCAGCTCTGTTCTTTGTTTCTACCGCTTCCTTAAGCTTTCTGTCCTCTTCTGCGAACTTTTCAGCTTCCTTAACAGCCTTATCGATATCTTCCTGACTCATATTTGTAGAAGAAGTAATGGTTATGTGCTGTTCCTTACCGGTTCCCTTATCCTTTGCGGATACGTTAACTATACCGTTAGCGTCAATATCAAAAGTAACTTCGATCTGGGGAACTCCTCTGGGCGCGGGAGCGATTCCGTCAAGAACGAATCTGCCGAGAGTAGTATTTCCACTTGCCTTATCTCTTTCACCCTGAAGAACGTGTATCTCAACGGATGTCTGTCCGTCAGCAGCTGTAGAATATACCTGACTCTTCTTTACGGGGATAGTTGTATTTCTGTCTATGATACGGTTGAATATTCCACCGAGAGTCTCAATACCGAGAGAGAGAGGAGTTACGTCCAGGAGAAGAAGATCCTTAACATCTCCGCCGAGAAC
>SVSF01000054.1 GCA_015064425.1 Oscillospiraceae bacterium
TATATGCAGGCTTGATCTCGTAGTTGGATCTATCGTTCTTGTCCGTACTTTCGGAGCTTTCAAAATAGTGCTCTACCCTGTAAGCGGTACCGCTGTTGGCAACGAAGGAGCCGCGGAGAACAACATCGCTGTCGGGCATCTTCATCTGTCCGTTTTCAATAGCGCTGGCACCGCTGCGGATGGACCATCCGCTGAAGGTGTAGCCGGGAGCCGTAGCTGCGGGAGCTATGTCCACGATCTGACCGTATTTGTACTGTACCGTTGCGGGTAATTGAGATGCACCGATCACCGTGTTTATATATTCATAGGATACGGAATGGAGGTTTCTCTTGTAATAGAGCTTAAGTGTAAGGGAGCCATCGCCCTTTACTGTACCTTTGGTAACGTTAGCCCCATTGCTGTCGTATGTAAAACCGTCAAAGTGGGGAACTGTTGCAGTTACTTCTGTGCCCGTATTTGCGGTAAAAGTATCGGTATCATCAGCCGTCTGCGCATAATCCACGGTACCGGGAGTATCGTCAAGTACTTCGAAATAGTACTCTACCTTCCATTCGCTGGGTTCTGCAATAAAGTATCCTACGAAATGGAGATCCTCCGTGGGCATATGGAATGCGGTAGTATTTGCGGGAACGTCGAGATCGTCCTCTACCCATCCCGAGAAAACGTATCCTTCGGGAGCTTCTACCTTAGCAAGATCCACCACTTCTCCCGAAGCGTAGTCTTTACTTGCGGGAGCGGATGCGGGATATGTGCCCTGAGGTACAAAATCACGGTATTCGTAGCTTACGGTATATTTGTTTACCGAAGCAACACTCATAAGTACTGCGTCACCTTCGGGCATTGTGAAGCCGTTGTTGGATATGGTAACGTCTGTGGAGCTCCATTCGGAATAACTGTATTCGGGAGTGTTTATGGGCTTCGCAAAGACCTGTACCGCAGCACCGGGGTAACGGTAGAAGGTGCCGTGAGTACGGATGCTGCCTCTTTCATCTATCTGATAGAGCACCTTGTTTGCCTTAAGTGTGGGGGAGGTAGTGTAAGCCACGTTGATATTGGAGCTGTCCAATATTGCGGCGGTGTCGTTGGTGGGAATATTTTCTGAGGTGAGAATACCCGCGGCGAATGCATTGTCTATTGCCGTATAGTCGGGCTTGGTCACTATCTCCAGTATAAGCTTTCTGCCGAAGAAATTATTGTCCCTTGCAGTAGAAGAAATATAGTTTGTATCGTAGTTAAAGCCCTTTACACGGATAGTATCCCCGTCCTCGGAAAGGGTATAGGTAATGGAAGAGTCTGCATCAACGGGAGCTCTCCAGTTAGCTGCATCGGTAAAATCATTTCCGCCCAGATAGTCGGCAGTCTTTATCTTGATATTTGGCTTTGTGCTGCCTGCCATAAGCTGGATATCGAAGTAGTCAGAAACAACGTCCAATAGAGTGGCATCTTACCAAGCTCCTTGGAGGGGCGTCCCACCGCGGAGGAAATGGTCTGGAAAAGATCGTTAAGGGCACTCGTATTTGCTGCGGTCATATAGTAGTCCGCGCTGTAAGGTCCTTCGCCCGGCTGGATATTGTAAGAAAAATATACTCTTTCACCGTAGGCCTTGGGATAGTTGCTGGACACGTAATTCATAAATACGTTGGATCTGTCCGTACCTGCGGGGTTTGCATTATTGAAGATACCGATAGAGAATATGGTCGCACCCATATCTTTGAGTATCTTTGCATTGTTTACCGCATCATATGCAACTCTTGTGCTGTAGGATGAACTGTGTGTGGGGTCACCGTCCGTAAAGACGATAACTACCTTTTCTCTGTTGGCATAAGCACCGTTATTTGCAGTCTGACGTGCGGCGAAAAGCTCTGCTGCGGAATCAAGACCGTAGTCTATGGCGGTAGCACCGTTTGCAACAAGACTTCCGACGGTAGTCTTGAGCGCATTGGCTCCGCTTTCATTTACTGTTGTAAAGTTTGCTCGTACGGTACTGTCGGAGGCAAAGCTTACGATGGCAATGGAGTGCATATCCTTTTCATCCACGCCGCGATTCAGTTCTTCGGTTTTGTCAATAAAGTTGTCAACCGCAGTAACCATAGCGTCAAGGCGGTCGTCGGATCCCGTGAAGGGATCCTTCATACTTCCGGAAGTATCAAGCACCATTATGATATCTGTAGGCACCGTCTGGGTGCTCAAAGTAACGTGCCCGGTGGTATATGCTTCAAGTGTGATCTTCATCTCCTCGGATGAAGGGTCGTAGACGGCAGTTTTGGATATTGTAACTCCGTCGCTTGTGTTGGAATTTGTGGTAGTGCTGGAGATTGGTGCCGGAACGGTAAATACCGAGAGGGGCATCATATTGACCAACATTACCAGACAAATTACCAGGCTCAAAAATCTTTTGAATGTTTTTTTCATTTTGATCCTCCTAAAAAAGCTGTCAAAGGGTTAATGTTAGACTTATGAAAAATTTTAAATGTTTTCAAATGGGGAAAAAAAGTGCTTTCTCTCCGCAGTATTGCGGATGAAAGCTGCCGGAAATTTCTATGGATGCTTCAATAAAAAAGTCGGTAGATATGTTTTTCTGTTTGTATTTTAAATTATACTCTCAGCGTTCTGATGTGTCAAGTGCTTGAGCTACTATTCTTCCTTATATTTTAATATATAACGGATTTTTAAACCGCTTCGGTTACATCTTTTTGCAAAAGAAAAAATATGGTATAATTTTCAAAAAAGCTGTAACTTTTTCTTGCCTTGAACTGTCTTTATAGGTGAGGCGCCGAAACTGAGGGAGGTGATACGGTGGACGACAAAAAAATAATAGACCTGTTCCTTGCACGCTCCGAGGAAGCAATAGCAGAAACGGACAAAAAGTACGGAGGGTATCTTAAAAAGATAGCCTATAATGTACTTTCATCCCGCGAAGATGCGGAGGAGTGTGTAAACGATACCTTTGCTAAAGCTTGGGAAAGTATACCTCCCGTGATACCTTTGTGTCTTTCCGCATTTTTGGGAAGAATAGTTCGAAATTTTGCCATAAACCGTTATTTGAAGGAAAAGGCAGATAAGAGGAAAAGTAATTCGGATCTCGTATTCGAAGAGCTTGACTACATATTACCCGATCCATCTGACGGGAGGAGCATAGCAGATGAGATAAGTCTGAAGGCGGCTATAGAGAGCTTTCTTGGAAGGCTCGATCCCGAGATGAGGATAATATTTGTTAAAAGATATTGGTATATGCAGTCACTTAAAGATATTGCAAGAGATATGCAGATATCCGAAAGTAAGGTAAAGGTCAGTCTTATGCGGACAAGACGTAAGCTTAAAGCCCGTCTTGAAGAGGAAGAAATATATTTCTGACCGTGAAAGGAAAGTTTTATGAGAAAAGAAAAGCTTATGAGAGCTATCGGTGAGATAGACGAAAAATATTTAAAAGAAGCGGAAGGCAGAAAAAAGAGCTTTTCATGGAAGCGCTTTGCTGCGGTGGCGGCGGTAATATGCCTCTGTATAGGCACTTTGTCAGCCATACTGTTTATGCCGAGAGGTACCGAGCCGCCTGCTATGGATGAGTACAAGGACAATGAGTACTATCCCATTATAAAGCTGTTAAGCGATGCGAACTATAAAGCTCCGATGCCCGGTAACTATTTTGGCGGTCTTACAAACCTCGACTTCATCCTTACGAGCAAGGATGAGGCCATGCTGGAATCTGACTCAGCTCTCAGAGGAGACGGCGCTACCAACGGAGGCTATTTCTATTCCGATAAGAGCGGAGCACAGTACGTGGAGGTAACAGACAATCAGACGGAGGGCGTTATCGAATCCGATATCATAAAAAGAAGCGACAGATACGTATATTATATGAGCAGCGAGGAGCTTTTGATATACAGCGTTGCCAAAGAGGATACGGACCTTGTGGGAGCCTTCCGTCTTGACTGTATATTTGATGAATCGAGAGGAGACGGAGAAAGGTACTTCTACGTTAGTGAAAGGGAGATGTATCTTTCACCCGATTGCAGTACTATAATTCTTATAAGTCCCTTTATGGAAAAACAGCGTTTTGAAAATGCCGAGGCAAGATCCTCAAGCTATATACTTGTAAGTGCTATCGACGTAAGAGATCCCGCAAATATAAAGGTGGGAGAAAGTACGGTCATAGCAGGCTCATATCATTCGTCCAGACTTACGGGCGGGGATCTTCTCCTTTTCACAAGATATACGGTAGAGGCTGACCCTGACTATTCAAAACCCTCCACCTTTATTCCCCAGATAGATACGGGAGAGGGTATGGAGTGCATGGAAATAGACGACATAGTATATCCCGAGTCTATAAATTCTTCCATATATACCGTAATATGCAGATTCGATGCGGACAGTCTCAGTCTTAAGGATCAGAGTGCCTTCCTTTCCTACAATGACAGTATCTACGTATCAAAGGGAGCTGTATATCTGAGCCGACGCTTCAATTTTACGGAAGACAGCGGAAGCCGCAAGATCTCCAAGGTATGCACGGAGATAGGCGCAGTATCCTATGAGGGGGAGGGACTTGAAGCTATGGGTACCGTTACAGTAGACGGCTACCTTAAAGATCAGTACAGTATGGATGAGTATGAGGGATTGCTTAGAGTCGTTACCACTACAGACTTCTATTCCTATGAGACCTCGGTATTCGGAGGAAATACAGAGACAGAGACCAGTACCTCAAACGGAACCAGTGCCGACCTTTACGTTATCGATATATCTGAATTTGAGATAATAGCTTCTGTTAAACAGTTTGCCCCTTTGGGCGAGACTGTGCGCTCCGTCCGCTTTGATAAGAACAGCGCATATGTATGCACTGCGATCCAGCTTACGGACCCCGTATTCTTCTTTGATCTTTCCGACGTAAATAATATCACCTATAAGGACACGGGCAACATAGACGGATTTTCAAGCTCACTTATTAACTTCGGCGGCGGCTTCCTTTTGGGTGTCGGTGTTGGAGACCGTTCCGATATCGTGAAGCTAGAGGTATATGAAGAGGGCGAAGAGGGCGTAATATCCGTAGACAAGTTTGAATTTTATAACTCCTACTATTCAAACGACTACAAATCCTATTTCATAGACCGAGAAAAATCTCTCTTCGGATTCGGTGTAAACGGGGACTATCAGCTCTTCTGCTTCGATGGTTATAAGCTTCATAAGCTTCTCAGCGTAGAGATGGGACGGGATCCCGCGCTTATGAGAGCTTTTGCCGAGGACGGATATATCTATATATTCTGTGACAATATATTCGCGGTCAGAAAGATCGCAGCATAAAAAGATATCCGACGGATCATCCGTCGGATATCTTTTTATATTGCTCCGAGTCTTGAGGAGATCTTTTCTGCCGCCTCGGTAACTGCGGGTCTTAAAAATTCTATGGCGTGATCGATGTCCATTCTGAGAGTTGACATTGAGCAGCCGATAGTTCCTGCTACATTTCCCGATATATCGAATACGGGTGCGGCAAGACAGACGATACCGTTTGAAAATTCTTCGCGGTCAACGGCATAGCCCTGTTCTCTTATCTTTTCCGCTTCTTTGAACATTTCATTAACGCCGGTAATGCTGTTGGGAGTATTTTTCTTGTGCCCTCGGCTCATATATTCCTCAATAAATTCTTTGCTGCTGTGGGCAAGCAGCACCTTACCGGGGGCAGAGCAGTAAAGTTCGTATCTTCCTCCCAACACACCTGCCACCTTTACGTCGCCTGTGCCGTCAAGATGCTGAATGTACATTACCTTGTCCTCGCTCAGTATGCCGAGATAAGTGCTTTCTCCCGTCTTGCTCCAAAGCTCATAAAGAACGGGAGCTCCGGCGGTGCTTAAGCTGAGCCTGCTTACTGCGGCACTTGCTACCTTAAAGGGCTTTAAGGTAAGGCTGTACTTTCTGTCAGCGGGATTTTCACAATATACCCAGCCGCATTCTTCAAGAGAATTGAGAATACGGAAGATCATATTTTTGTTTATATCGAGCTTACGGCTCAGGTCCGAAATGCCCACGGGCTCTCTTTCCGAAGCAATGGCTTCAAGGACTTTTACGGAAATCTCCGCCGCAGGTGCAAAATTAGACATATAAGACTATACTCCTTTTTCTTTTTTGAAGCGCTCTATAAATTCTTCTCTTGTTCCGGGCTCTATGTTCATAAAGTTCGTACTGTAACCTCCGAGCCTTACGATAAGCTCGGGATGAGCCGCGGGATCCTTGTGCGCTTCTTCAAGCTTTGCAATATCGATACTGTTAACGTTGAACTGCAGACCGCCGAGATCGAAATATGTCTTGACCAGAGCCTTGATATCGTCTCTCTTTTCTTTGGTATTAAGCAGGCTTCTGTCAAAGTATACGTCGATAGGCTGACCTCCCGTGAAAAGCTCCTGCTTTATGGAAGCCGCAGAGATCACGAGGCTTGTGGGGTCGGGAGTTCTTACTTCGTTTGTGGGACCTGCATTTTTATTTACGGGGGTACCCTTCATTCTTCCGTCAAGGGTAGTATAAAGAGTGTACCCGAAAGTAACGTTTATGGTAATGGTATGGAGAGAGGGTAGATAGTAAACGTTGCCTTCGCTCAGCTCCTTACAGTGCTTTGCGACTATTTCGCAGAGGCGGCGGCATATGGAATCCGCTTTTTCGGAGTTTGTTCCGTATTTTTCACAGGAGAGGATATCCTTGTGTATTTGCTCATATCCAACGAAATCTGCCCTTACAGCTTCGATATAATACTCCATAGAGTACTTCTTCTGTTCGAACACGAGAGTATCTATAGCGCAGATCGCATTGCCCGTATTCATGAGAGCGACAGTCTCAATGGTCTCCGTGTTGTACTTTGCTCCGAGAGCACGGTCGATACCGCTTTCAACGCAACCGTTTGTAAGGGAGGAGAGCAGGGGATTGGGAAGGTTTACCGCAAAGTTCTTTGCATTCTTTCTGTTCTGCTCGAAGGATACCTCAAAGAGCTTTCTTATATAGTAGCTGTAGCTTTCAAGGAGCTCCTCAAGGCAGGTGGGCGCCTCTCTCTTTGTTTCTTCCTTAAGCTCGAAAGGAAGGGGATGGAATATAGGCTTGCCGCCGTTTACCGCAAGTTCAAGGGGAAGATGGGAATTGAATATACTGCCCCACATATGGGCTATCTCGTCACCGGGCTTAAATATACCCATACAGCTGCTTACGGAGAAGCTCTTTGCCTCATCCTCGGAAAGTCCTCTGTTCATAAGGGCACGTCTGCAGTTAAGCTCGCCGTAGAAGGTGGGCTGACCGATGCTGAAAAGCTTTAAGTCTATAAGACTGTCTATTACGTCCTCGGGAGTTTTGGGATTTAATCTTGCAACGAAAATGGGAGATGCGAGAGCAACTTCCTTTTCTACTTCTATAAGAAGTCTTGAAAGAGGGTTTATCTCGTCTTCGCCGTCAGCGGAAAGACCGCCGATGTTGAGAGCGCAGGCACCGTCGCCGTAAGTGTTGAGGTAGATAAAGAAGTTCTTTAAATATGCCTTCATTTCGTCCTCGGTGACACCGTCATCCAAAGCCTTAAGGTACATGGGATAGAGATAGCTGTCTGTTCTGCCGAGGCTTATGCTCCACCATGCGTGGTCGGCAAGGGGAATTGCGGCATGCATTATCCAGACTGCGGATACCGCCTCATAGAAGTTTCTTGCAGGATACATAGGTACTCGCAGCATAGCTTCCTTTATCTTAAGAAGCTCAGCCTTTCTTTCGGGAGAATCTGTTTTTTCAGATTCCTCTTCCGCCAAAGCGGCGAATCTTGCGGTGAAGCTTCCCACTGCTTTAAGGGATATGAGCATAGCTTCGAGAGAAAGTCTTTTTTCCTCGGAAGTGCATTCTTTTTTAAGCTCCTTCTCGACTTTTCCGATATAGAATATGAGACCTTCGTTGATTATTTTGCCGTAATCAATGCAGGTATGTCCTCTTCTGTCTACAATATTGTTGGTACCGAAAAGTCTTATAAATTCTTCAGCTTCGTGTCTCTCTTTGGGACTGAAGGCATCGAAATATTCAAAATTTCTGTTTTCCGCATATCCGTATTCATCGCTGTACTTGTCAGTGCCGTAGCGTCCTGCAAGCACGTCCGTGTCTTTTATGGATATAGGTATCTCTTCCATTGTAATGCGGAAGATCTCAGCCTCTCTGGTTACGGGAGGCATATCCTTCAGAGCATCGAAATATTTATTTTTAAAATAGTCGTAAAATTCGTAATACATAGTGTTTCTCCTTTCTATGCCTTTTTAACGGGGACGGAGGTCCTTTCGGAAATAAAATCCATCCACTTTGTTACGGTATCGTTTTCGGGAAATCCCAGGTCTCCCAGAGGATAATCCTTACCTAGCATTTCCGATTTTCCCTTGCCCAAGGGATGGTAGGGCTCTATATTTATTTCAAGTATATTTTTGAGGCTTTCAGCCGTTTTTGCTATTCCGCAGAAGTGTTCTTCCGTATCGTTGATGCCGGGAATTATCGGGCATCTCAATATGCTTTTTCCGCCTGCTGAGTCTATAGCTTTCAGATTGCTTAAGATCAGTTCGTTTGATACGCCCGTATACTTCTTGTGAAGCTCTTCTCCCGTTACCTTGTAGTCGAAGAGGAATATATCTGTAAGCGGAACTATTTTGAGATAATTTTCCTCCTTGGCGTATCCGCAGGTCTCAATGCAGGTGTGAAGACCTTCATTCTTTGCCATGGAAAGAAGCTCGTAGGTAAAGTTGAACTGCGCCATGGGTTCACCGCCCGAAAGAGTCATACCGCCTCCTGAGTTCTCATAAAAGATCTTATCTTTCATTACTTCTTTGATGACTTCTTCGGCGCTTATCTCCTTGCCTACCGCCTCAAGAGCGGAATTAAGGCAGGTCTCCGTACATTTTCCGCAGGCGGTGCAGCGTTCTCTGTCGTAAAGGTGAGCAACCCCTTCAAAGGAATGACATCCGGAAGGGCAAGCCTTAATGCACATTCCGCAGCTGCTGCATTTCTCCTTATTGTAAAAAATTTCTTTTTTTACTTTTTTTGATTCGGGGTTGTGGCACCATAGACAGTTTAATGGACAGCCTTTCATAAAAACTGTGGTTCTGATACCGGGTCCGTCGTTAACGGAAAATTTTTGAATATTGAATATTGTTCCCGTAGACATATGCGATCCCTTTCGGTATGTATATATGTATGTGTTATAAATATATCACAATGTTATACTATAAAAATTATATCACAGAGGGCTTTTTATGTCAATAAATATTACGTAGTAATATCTGAAAATGTATTTTGTTTTTTGTGTGATTGACAAAAAAATCAGTATGTGTTACAATCTATGAAGCACTTACCCCGGAGGACCAGCAATGAACGAAAGAAACACAGCACGTATTTTCAAAGCTCTTGGTGACGAGAACCGCATAATCATACTGAAGATGCTTCAGAACGGAGAACGGTGTGCCTGCAAATTGCTCAGCGCACTGAATGTGACCCAGCCTACGCTGTCACACCATATGAGGATACTTTGTGATTCGGGTATTGTCACTGCACGCAAGCAGGGAAAATGGATGTATTATTCCATTTCACCCGAAGGAGCTGTACAAGCTGAAAAAGTACTGTCCGAGCTGCTTAAGGTAACAGAGATTGCCGATACAGACTGTTGTTGTGAATAAAAATATCCGCTTCGGAAAGAAGCGGATATTTTTATTCGGTTTGTGTTCCGAAAAAGTTTACAATTTTTACCGGTTCAATATTTTTCAATTCGTTGACATTTCAACATCTTTACTGTATACTACGCATATATTTGCCGAAACGTCGGCAAATAACGGCAGGATATCTCCCATTATTGCCAAGCTTGTGGGTATAGCGGGTATCTGCATTATAGGAAAAGCAAGCGAAGAGGGAACCCTTGAACCGATGCATAAGTGCAGGGGTGAGCAGCGTTCTCTTGAGACCCTGGTAAAGAGTCTTGAGGAAGAGGGCTTCCGTTCGGGTAAGATCAGTATAGGTCATTGCCAAAACGAATCTGCGGCAGAGCGATTGAAAGAGCTGATACTTGCCAAATTCAAAAATGCACAGATCGAGATACACAAATTCAGAGGTCTCTGCAGCTTTTATGCCGAAATTGGAGGCGTACTTGTAGGCTTTGAAAAAGCGTAAGCATAGAACAACAGACTTTGGATCTCTTCAAACAAAAAACACCGGATATCCTAAAGAGATATCCGGTGCTTTTGTTTTACTGTTTTACGTGAACGTCCATCTGAGGATAAGGTATCTCGATACTGTTCTGCTTAAATGCCTCGTTTACAGATTTCGTAAGTGCAAAGTATACTGTCCAATAGTCTGCATTTTTGCACCAGGCTCTGAGAACAAAATCAAGAGAACTTTGTCCGTGAGCATTAAAATAGGCTGCGGGAGCAGGATCCTTCAGTACAAGGATATTGTCGTTTGCAAGCTTTTCAAGAATGGAGATGACCTGACCTACGTCCGTGCCGTAAGCGGCGCTGATATTGATGTCAACTCTTCTTGTATCTTCGGAGGAGTAGTTCGTTACGTTTGAGGACATTACCGTTCCGTTGGGTATTACTACCTTTTTATTGTCGGGAGTCTTAAGTGTCGTATAGAATACCGATACGTCGGTAACGGTTCCCGCAGCTGAGCCGATCTCAACGTAGTCTCCGATAGAGAAGGGTTTGAATATTGCCAGCATTATTCCGCCTGCAAGATTGCTCAGTGAGCCTTGAAGAGCAAGACCTACGGCAACACCCGCAGAGGCGATAACGGCAACAATAGATGCCATAGGGACGCCAAGCACGGAGATGATGAGCACTATTACGAGTACCTGTGCTGCGGCAGTCACAAAATTGGCGATGACTCTTTTTGCCGTGGGATCCACGTGCTTGAGAGTGCCTTCTTTTTTGAATATCTTCTTGATTATGCGTACCGTGATGGCTCCCGCTATTGCAATAAGCATAGCGAACACAAGCTTTTCACAGATCCCATAGGCCGAAGACATAAGCTTTTGGAGTAGTTCTTCCATAATGTATTCCTTTCCGTACCCGTACAAGCGGATACTGTAAAATTAAATAAGCAGATCGATATAGGCTTCTGCAGCGCGCATACCGTCCATGGCGGCTGACATTATACCTCCCGCATATCCCGCGCCTTCTCCTATGGGATAAAGCCCCCGTGTTCCCGATTGCATATCCTCACCGCGGGGGATCCGCAGAGGAGAAGTGCTTCTTGATTCGGGCGCCGTCATAAGAGCGCCGTCGGACGCAAAGCCTTTAATATTTTTGTCAAACCGGATAAGACCTTCTTCAATGGTACGGTTTACGGTATCGGGGAAAAGAGAATGTATATCGCAGAGCTTCACCCCTCTGGGATAGCTGGGCTTGACCTTACCTAAAGTTTTGCTTTCACGCTTTTTTATAAAGTCCTCCGCAAGCTGAGCAGGAGCGCAATAGTCTCCTCCGCCGAGAATAAAGGCTTTTTTTTCAAGCTCTTCCTTG
>SVSF01000055.1 GCA_015064425.1 Oscillospiraceae bacterium
TACGGTGGTTTTTATTTGTCAGCAAATAAGATATTCTTTTTTTGTTCAAAAACTGTCCTTAAGCGTAAGCCCATTTTGCTTCGACCGTTTTAATTTTGAATTTAAGATGTGGTCGGATCTGTAATTCTAAGTGTTGATATTGGTATATTTTTGTGATATAATACATTATGTATACTTATAAATATTTCACGTATGGATCAAGGAAAAAAATATGACGTATCCGAGTCTTTTATTTAAAAATGAATATACGGACAGAAAGGTCGAATCTGACGTTGCAGTCGATATGAAGATAGACCTTTTGGTTCCGAAAAGCGTTCTTCCTATGTTTGAGAGGCCGTGCGGAAAAGAGGATATTTTGTTAAGGCAGGAGCTTTTTCGTGCTATGGAAAGCAACAGACTCAGAGAGCAATTTTCAAAACTTGCGGTTTCTGTGGCAAAACTTTCAAGAATATCAGAGGCTTTCTTTTCTGCATCTTGCAATAATGAGAGAAATGCGGTCTATATAAGCCTTATCTGTGCTTTATCGGATTTCTCCAAGCTGGCGTGTGAGGACATGGAATACACAGGAAGCTACTTTTGTAAGAGATTTTCGGAATTCTTTGCAAATGAGTATGCAAGGGAAGAAAACTTCAGCATCTACGAAGAAGCTGCATCTCTTCGTGAAAAGCTTGAAAAAATATCTAAAGTATGTTATTCTGTTGAGAAGGATATGCTTAATATATCCAAACCCGCAGACGGAAGTATAAGCGAAAAGATCAAGTCTGCAGCCGCCAAGATGGGCATTGAACTCATTGGCGGAGGAGAATATTTGTCAGAGCCTATAAATCCTGATCTTATTGATGAGATAGCAAAGCTTTCTCCCGATGAGTTCTCGGCTTTTTCGGATTTCTATAACAAGTACGGCACATATTTCAATAAAGACATACTCGGATATAAACAGGAACTTGACTTCTGCCTTTCTATGGTTGAAGTTACCGATATTATAAGAAATGCGTCAATACCTTTGGTGTATCCTGAAATATGCGAAGAAAAACAGTTAGTCGCAAGAGAGGTATACGACGTTACACTTCTTTGCAAAAACTGTAAAAATATTATACCGAACGATGTGGATTTCAGTATGGATGAACCGTTCTTTTTCCTTACGGGAGCTAACGGAGGCGGAAAGACGACCTATTTGAGAGCAGTAGGTACAGCGGTGCTGTTCTTTATGATGGGATGCCCCATAGCTGCAAGAAGTGCCTGTATGAGCGTTCCCGACAATTTCTTTACACATTTTCCGAAAGACGAAAGGTTCGATACTCAAGGACGCTTTGAAGATGAAAAGCTTCGTGTTGACAAGATACTTTCTGAGGTTACCTCTTCTTCATTCGTACTTTTAAACGAGACTTATTCCACTACCAATGAAGAGACTGCAAGACGGCTTACTGCTGAACTTGCAAAGAAGCTTTATGACAAGAACGTATTCGGTATATACGTTACTCATCAGCAATCTCTTGAAGAGAACAGTATCCCGTGTCTTAACGTTATAATTGATAAAGAGGATGAGAACAGAAGGACTTACAAGATAAGCAAGAGGGCTGAAAATAAAGGCTCTTATGCGAAAGACGTACTGAAAAAGTACGGTCTTACGGAGGAAGCGCTTGCAAAAAGATTTGCTGATTGAAACTTGAAAGGAAAACACAAAGACTATGACACACAGTCTTCTGTATAAAAAAACGGAAAAAACAGAATTCGACGGCGAATGTATGTCGTCTCTTATATACGATCTGTCTCTTGACAGAGCAGTATCGGAGATGTGCGACAGTAAGCTGAAGGCTGATTATTTTCTTAACGTATTAAAAAAACCGCTTACGGACGCCGAAAATATAAGCTATCGCGTTGAGCTTCTTAAAGATTTTGAAAATAATCCGAAGCTCCTTTCTGAATTGCGTATTCTTTTGAATCACTATGATAATATAATAAACGACTGGCAGGATATGAGGCCTTCGGGAAACTATTCCGGTATGAGAGGGAATTATGCCGCTATGACGGAATACACTTTCGGTTCGCTTCACGTTGCCCTTACCTTTACAAAGACGACAGTGAGTTATATAAGATTTATAGCGGAGACTCTTTCGGGCTATAAGTTTGAGTCTGAGGCGTTGAAAGAAATAGAAAAACGGTGCAATGAGATAATAGAAAGCGACGGGCTCACAGAGATAAATGAGGTAATAGATCTGTTTTCCGCTCCATCTGCCGACGACTATTCTTTTGATGTTAACGTCGGCACAGACGATACATTCAGACTATCAGATTGTAAAGTATCAAAGGTTGCCGTTCTTGATAAGAAAAAGAAAAACGTTTTAGGTAAACTTTTTTCAAAAAAGGATAAGAGCTTTCAGCGTATAGAGCTTGGGAATGCTTATGAAGATGATGCGCTTTACGCTGTTAATAAGGGTATTATGGACCTTTATGATACTTTAAACTCCGTTGCGTTGGAGCTTTACAATGAGTTTTACGGTATGTCTAAAGAGCTTTTATTTTATGAGACTGCCTGTGAAATAAAAAAACACCTTAAAGATCTCGGAATGGGTATGTGTATTCCGCATATACTGGAATGTACTGAAGATCGGTTTGATGCAAAGGGACTTAAGGATATGTTTCTTGTTTGCGAGATCGACGATGCATCGCTTATTGCAGATAATGATACAGAGCTTTCGGAACGCCAAACGGGAATGCTTATAAAAGGAAGCAACAGCTCCGGAAAGACTTCTTTTATAAGAGCAGTCGGAATCGCTCAGCTTTTTGCTCAGGCGGGACTTTTTGTGTGCGCTTCAAAGGCTGATATAAGCATCAGACACGGTATATTCTCCCATTTCTCATCTGCGGAAAAGGAGTTCAAAGAAGGTGACTCTGCAGGACGGTTTGAGGGAGAGGTGCAGGAGATAGCAAATATCGTTCAAAATCTGAAACCCCACTCCATACTATTGCTTAACGAGACCTTTCAGACTACAGTTTATGACGAGGGCACCGAAGGAATACACGGCATATTGAAATATATGCCGAGATTTAAGACACAGTTTTTGTTTGTGACAAGACTTACTAAGCTTTTTGACATGATGTCTTCCGATAATGTAGGTATGCTTGAAACAGATGATACCTATAAAGTCAGAACTCTTGAAACCGGTCGATAAAAGGAGAGTATCGTGAAAAAGATTAATATTGTTTTTTTCGTATTGTTATTTTCGTTGCTTACAGTATCTTGTTCTTCATACAGTAAGATCACGATGGAGCCGGGATTTAATTCGCTGGTATTCAGCGACAGCGTTACTATGGAGATAACGGACGAATGGATAGATTCGGGATCTCCTGAGCTCAATGTAAAAATAGTGAATAACACCGAAGAGGAGCTTCGCTATACGGAAGAACCTCATCTTGAGGTTCGTATCAACGGAAGCTGGTATATCGTGCCTTTGATCGAAGATGCCTCCTGGACCGTTACTCTTTATACTCTCGGCGCAGGGGAAACTCAAGACTACATATTCAGTCTTTCGGACTATTATGAGCTTGAAAGCGGATTTACTTATCGTCTGGTGAAAAATTTTAATAACTATTTCTCATATGCTGAATTTTTTGTAGATGAGTTATAAAAGGAGGGCGTATGGATATTTTAAACGGACTTATTGAAAATATATCGACCTTATCAGTTACACTGTTTGTGATCGGAGTATTGCTTCTTGCACTTGAGCTTATTACTCCGGGAACGGGTGCATTCGGGATAATCGGAGTTATAGTCCTTTTGGTAAACATATTTGTTACTGCGGAGACCTTCATGCAGGGAATACTTATGTTCGGTATGGTTACGGCTATAATTCTTGTTATGTTTGTTTTGGGACTTGTTCTCGTCTCAAAAGGAATTATACCATCTTTTCTCGTTTTGAAAAATTCAACGCAGAAAGAAGATGGATTTTCCGCTTCTGAAAGTTATGACGGCTTATTCGGAAAATGCGGAAAAAGTCTTACGGATCTTCGCCCCAGCGGCAAGGCAGATATAGAAGGTTCCGTATATGATGTTGTAAGTGCCGGTGAATATGTTGAAGCTGATACGGAAATACAGGTTTTTGAAGTATCCGGTAACCGTATCGTTGTAAAAAAGAAATAAAATTCAGGAGGAGTATTATGGACCCTATTTTTGTTACAGGCATAGTTTTATTTGTTGCGATAGTTATTATATCGCTGTTTTTCCATTTTGTTCCGGTGGGACTGTGGATAAGTGCTTTAGCATCAAATGTTAAAGTGGGAATATTTACTCTTGTGGGTATGAGACTCCGCAGAGTATTGCCCCAGAGAATAGTTAACCCTCTTATCAAGGCGACTAAAGCAGGTATAGCGCTTCCCATAAATAAACTTGAAGCTCATTATCTCGCAGGCGGAAACGTTGACAGAGTTGTAAATTCTCTTATAGCAGCTCAGAGAGCTAATATACCTCTCGAGTTTGAAAGAGCTGCTGCGATAGATCTTGCGGGACGTGACGTGCTTGAAGCTGTGCAGATGAGCGTTAATCCCAAGGTCATAGAAACTCCCGTCGTCGCAGCTATCGCAAAGGATGGTATAGAGCTCAGAGCAAAGGCAAAAGTAACTGTCCGCGCCAATATAGACAGACTTGTCGGCGGTGCGGGCGAGCAGACTATCATTGCAAGAGTAGGCGAAGGCGTTGTAACTACTATCGGTTCTTCCGAAACACACAAGGAAGTGCTCGAAAATCCCGATAAGATCTCCAGAACAGTACTTGGAAAGGGACTTGAAGCGGGAACTGCTTTTGAGATCCTCTCAATAGACATTGCAGACGTCGACGTAGGAAGAAACGTAGGCTCACAGCTTCAGACAGATCAGGCTGATGCGGATAAGAAGATCGCTCAGGCAAAAGCAGAAGAAAGACGTGCTATGGCTGTTGCAAGAGAGCAGGAAATGAAGGCTGCCGTTCAGGAAATGAGAGCAAAGGTAGTTGAAGCGGAAGCAGAGATCCCGAGAGCAATGGCAAAGGCTCTTTCAGAGGGTAAGCTCGGTGTAATGGATTATTATAATATGCAGAATATCATTGCCGATACGGAAATGAGAAATGCCATATCTAATACTGACGGTCACGAAGATACAAAGAAATAATAGGATAACGTTTTATGAATAAGCTTTTTGATGTTGTGAAAGAGCTTGAAAAGGTCCTCGATATTGAAAGCACCGTGTCTGAGATAGGCGGAGCTTTTAAGGAACTCATTTCTGAAACGCCAAAGACAGATAGATCAAATGAGGTATCTTTATCTTCCATGGTAAATGAGAACGTGAGTGAAGATAAACGTATCGAAGCTGATAAGGAAGAACAAGCGCCTGAGGTCAAAGAGGTCGATGAAAATGCTTCAGAAAAAGATTTTTTGTCCTCCGAAGGCGGGTATTCTGTTATAAGAGACGGCTGTAACAAGGAATGCTTAAGAATAGATAAATCAGATATAAGACAGGGGATAATTCTTTCGGAAATACTCGGTCCTCCCGTATCGAGAAGACGCTATAGCTTTAAAAACAGAGGAAGGTAAACACCTTCCTCTTCTTTTTTTAAAATTATTTCAAATATATGGAACAAAAATATTATTTTACGGTCTTAAAAAGAAAAATATGTAGCTTTTTCTGTTGACTATAGCCATCAAAAAGTTATATAATGATATAGTACATAAAAAACGAAAAGGAGAGGGTGGAAATGGCTGAATACAGCAAAGAGGCAAAGGTTAATAACACAAAAAAGATAAATTTCTTTTATATGATAAATATAGTGCTCGTTTCCGCAGTACTTGTTCTTATCTCTCTTTTTCTTTTGTTGGCTGACCGTCCCGAGGTATCGGAAACAGAGAAAAGAAAGCTTGCGGAATTTCCCGAATTTTCATTTGAGGCTCTTGTTAGCGGAGAGTATGCTGCCGACATAAGAGAGTGGTACAATGATACAGTACCCGAAAGAGATTCCTTTAAGGATATGGGAGCTTCTATTCTTGAGCTTACAGGTGTACGTTTTGATGATGTAAAGTTTTACGGTGATATGGTCATTGTAGACGAGGATGAGACCGAAGAGGAGACGGAGACCGAAGCGGAAAAAGAAACGGAAGCTGAGACTGCCAAGGAGAACGAAACGGAAGAGGAGACCGGCGGCGAAACCGATACGGAGGGGCTTACCGAAAAAGATACCGAAACCGAAAAGGCAACGGAAAAAGAGACCGAAGAAAAAATAGATAAAGAAGATCTTCCTGTCGAAGAAGAAGGAATGATAAGCAATAATATCCTCGTATATAAGAAACGGGCTATAATGCTTTACGGCGGAAGCCTTTCCAATGCCGAAAGATATTCCAATTACGTTAATAATTATAAAAAAGAGCTTGGGGATTCGGTAAACGTATATTCTATGGCTATCCCTACGGCGGTAGCATATTATCTTCCCGATAAGTATAAAGATTATACAAGGGATCAAAAAAAAGATATAGACCATATGGCAAGCTTCTATAACGGAGTAGAATACGTAGACGTGTACGGAACGCTTTTGAAGCACACCAAAGAAGACATCTATTTAAGAACTGACCACCATTGGCAGCCTCTCGGTGCATATTATGCGGCACAAAACTTCTGTAAGAGTCTCGGATTGCCTTTCGCCGATCTTTCTAAGTACGAAAAGGTAGAGGTAGAGGGATACGTTGGCTCTATGTACGGCTATACGGGAGATGCGGTCATAAAAAATAATCCCGAGACGTTCATCTACTACAAACCGCAAAACAGCTATAGTTGTTATTATTATGAGCTTGATGCCACTAACGGAAAAAAAGGAAATCTTTTCTTTAAGACTTCCGTTAACGGCTCATACTGCGCTTTTATTGGAACGGATAAAACGGTTCTTCAAATAAAGACCGATAACCAAAACGGCAGAAAGCTTATGATAATAAAGGATAGCTACGGCAACGCACTCGTACCCTTCCTCACGGGATCTTTTGAGGAAATATGGGTAATAGATATGCGTTATTTCGAAACCAATTCCATAGAATTTATAAAGAACAACGGCATTACCGATCTGCTTTTTGCTTCCTGTATGTTTTCTGCATGCGGAGGTAATGCAAAGTATATAGAATATATAAGAACATTGGAAACCGATAATTCTACTGCGGTCATACCTATGATCCGTAAAGAATACGATATTATGTAAAAAAAGGAGGCTGAGGCAATGATATTTTCCGATCTGTTTTTTATGTATGCTTTTTTGCCTTTGTGCCTCGTTCTGTATTACGTATTTAAGAACGCATCATACCGTAACCTTGTTCTCGTTTTATTCTCTCTCGTTTTCTATGCATGGGGCGAGCCAAGGTGGATAATAATTCTTCTGTTTATATCCCTCTCAGACTGGATATTCGGTAAATTTATAGCAAAATACAGAAACACAAGTAAGGCATCTGCGGCGCTCTTTTCGGCGTTGACGATAGATATAGTAATATTGATGTTTTTTAAATTCAGTGATAAGATCATCGGTCTCACCAACGATCTGTTCCATGCATCGACTGATGCCGCTGAATTTATGCTGCCCGTAGGACTCAGCTTCTTTATTTTCAAATCAATATCATACCTTTTGGATGTATATTGGGGTAAGAACGAGCCTGAAAAGAGTTGGGGTAATTACTTACTTTATATTTCGCTTTTCCCACATATAGTTGCAGGACCTATCGTAAGATATAATGACATTGCAGGCGAGATAGCTGTTAGAGATATCAACATCACCGATATAAATGAGGGAATTAATCGAATTTGTGCCGGTCTTGCGAAAAAGGTGCTTATTTCCGATAATCTTCTGCTTATTGCAGATACTTTTTTAGGAAAGGATATTGCATCAACGAGCGTGCTAGGAACCTGGTACGGAGTTATCGTATATACATTGCAGGTGTTCTTTGACTTTGACGGATACTCGGATATGGCTATCGGTATATCCAGACTGTTTGGATTTCATATAAAAGAAAACTTTAACTATCCCTTTATTTGCAAGACAATTGCTGAGTTTTGGCAGCGTTGGCACATATCTCTGGGAAGCTTCTTCAGAGATTATCTCCTTTATGTTCCCATATTCGGCAGCCCCAGAAAATATGCAGGACTCTTCCTCGTATGGTTTTCTACGGGACTTTGGCACGGTGCTCATTGGAATTATATAATTTGGGGACTTTACTTCGGATTCTTTATATTGCTTGAGACCTTTGTGGGTAAAAAACGAATAAAGAAGATCCCGAAACTGATACTTCACATATATACAAAGCTTGTTTTGATAATAGGTTTCGGTATATTCCGATTCGAGGATTTTGGACAGTTGGGACAGTTCTTTAAGTCTCTTTTGGGCCTTAACGGAAACGAATTCTATAATGAACTTCTTACAAGTTCTATGGTAAACAACGTATTCCTGCTTATAGCGGCACTTGCATTTTCCATGCCGGTTATACCTATGCTGAGACAGAAAATGGCTTCCTCGGGAAAGTTTTACGGACTTTACAGTCTGCTTAATACCGTCTTTAACGTAGCAATGCTTATAATATGCAGTATAATACTTGTAAATTCTACGAACCACCCGTTCTTATATGCAAACTTCTGATAAGCGGGTGCTTCGGCGTATAAATAAAGAAAGGCAATATCAAATGAAGAGAAATGAAGTGTACCTTAAACTTAATGAGGTGTTCAGAGATGTTTTTGACGATGACTCTATAACGGTCAACGATTCTACCACTGCGGATGATATAGAGGATTGGGACAGCCTTGAACATATAAATCTTATGATGGCTGTGCAGAAGGCGTTTAAAATAAAGCTTTCTATGGGCGAGATCTCAGGCCTCAAAAACGTAGGCGAGCTTGTAGATATATTAGAAAAAAGAGCATAAAAAACTAAGGCTTTTAGCCTTAGTTTTTTTATTTCAAATATTCGGAGATCACAAGCTCTGTATAAAGCAATGCGCCGTTTTTGTTGAGATGAGAGTTGTCGCCGAAACAACCGTCATCAAAATAGCGAATTTCTTTGTGTACGCTTATTTCCGGATACATATCGGAAATTATATCCATATATCTCACGTATTCTTCTTTAAAGGAATCGCTTAATGCAAGATATGAGCTTTTATTCATGGGTACCTGTTCAAATATAAGCTTTATATCTTTTTCTTCGCACAATTCGATGATATTACGTAGGTATGAGTCTGTGAGCCTATCAACATAAAAAGTTGCTTCCGAAGCTTCGAAATTTAGCTCTGAACACCCCTCTGCCTTTCCGTATTCTTTGTATCCGAGTTGGCTTGAAACTTCATTGTAGACGTTTTTATTTTTATTATATCTGCCGAAAAACAAAGCGTTTGCAATGGCGGTTCCGTATTTTGATGGCATATAAAGAGAATATTGGAGCGCGTGATATTCAGCGTGATCTATATCTATTTGCGAATTTCCGTACTGCTCAGATTTGAAAAGTACTTCTGAGATCTCTCCTCCGGTCAGATAGTGGAAATATACAGTTCTTTCCCAAAAGCAATCGTTTCTGTAAAAATGCTGTGGAGCAAATGCTATTATAACGGTTTGCGGTGTGTTGCCTGCATCGGTATATTTTTTCAGCGTGTAGTACATTTCTATCGGAGTAGTGCCTCCGAGCGATAAATTATAGGTCTCTACGGGAAAAGCACTCGGGACAAAACCGGATTTAGCTCTGGAATCTCCCAGAATTATCACGTCATTACTATGTCTTTTGTGTATGTAGTCGAGTTGTGCTTTGAACATCGGATATTCGGGATCCATATACGCTGATTTGAATAAAGAGGCGAAGGACACAAGTATCATCAACGGAATGAGAACCGAACACAATGTGCATATTATTAACTTTTTCTTCATTTCGGATCTCAGTCCTTTCTTTTAGAAATTGAAGTATACGAATTCTGCTCCCGATCCGGATATAAACAGCAATACTGTAAATACAACTGCCATATATATCGCCATACGGAGATACAGAGGGATTGAGTTAAGCTTCTTTTCGGGACGGGTCCTTCTTCCGATAAATTCATATATGAATATAAATAAAGTTCCAAGCCCTATCCTCAATATTTCTGCGGTACTCATATTTATGGATGCTCCGTCTTTAAAAGAGAGAAGTGCGTTTACTGTATTAACTGACTCTGTCATACTTTCGGCTCGGAAAAAGATCCAAGCAAAACTAACGAGAAGGAAAGTGAATATTCCGGAGATAACAGATGTGGTTTTACAGCTTTTTGCTTCTTTACAATATTTCTTTTTTAGTTTTTTGAAAATATCGTATATTATCATATATACGCCATGCAGCGCTCCCCAAAGTATGAAGCTTATACCTGCACCGTGCCACAGACCGCTTACAAGAAAAACGATCATAAAGTTGAGATACTGCCGCGGGATACCCTTACGGTTTCCGCCCAAAGGAATATATACGTAATCTCGGAAAAAGCTTGACAGACTTACGTGCCATCTATTCCAAAAATCTTTTATATTCGTGGCAAAGTAAGGGGTCATAAAGTTGTACGGGGGGCGGAAGCCGAACAGTATTGCAGCGCCGGCGGCAAGATCGGAATAGCCCGAAAAATCGCAGTATATCTGCACGGAATACATAAACACGGAAACAAGCACCCAAAGGGAGCCGTAGGAGGGAAGATCTGAAAAAACCGGAGATATAATGCGGCTTATACAGTCTGCTATGACTACTTTTTTGAATACTCCGAAAAGTATCATTCTGAAAGCTTCCGCATATGTACTGTAATCGAATTCGTATTTCTTGTTTATATTTGCTCTGAAGTCGCCCTCTCTTTCTATGGGACCCGAAAGAAATTCGGGAAAGAAAGAGACATAAAGACAATATTTAGAAAAGCTTTTTTGCGCGGTGCTTTTTCCTTTATAAATGTCTGCAAGATAAGATATGACTCTGAAGGAATAGAAGGATATTCCCGCAGGCTGAAGAAATTCAAAATATCCAAAAGATACGTCCGTTCCGAAGAAAACAAGCGTACGTTCACATATATAAAGAAAAAGATCGGCATATTTTATTATGAGCAGGGGAGAGAGGCATATGAGTACCGATATAAACAGCAATATGGGAGTATGCTTTTTTTCCAGCAGAAACGCTGCAAAAAAGCTTAAAAAACTTATGCTGAGCAATATGACAAGTGTGTCGATTCCAAAGAGAAGGACAAAAGTAAGCGAAGCAAATAGAAGAGGGATATGGTTTTTTTGTGTCGCTACAGAGCGGTATGCTATGTAGCAGGATAAAAAAAATATAATAAAAAACAG
>SVSF01000056.1 GCA_015064425.1 Oscillospiraceae bacterium
AACATAAACGGGAGTTTCTGCAGGATAGTAAGCAGTATTCCAAGAGTTGCCCTCAACGGTAGTGCCGATGGAGGCATTGTCGTTGGCATTGACGATACCCATAATAATGGCATCGACCTTTTCGCCGGCCAGGTAAACTTCGCCGTCGAAGTAGTTGTTCTTAAATTCAGAACTGCTGTAGCCGTGGCCTGCAACACCGGCAATACCGCCAACACCGAAGTAATAGTTTGTGCTGGTGGAAACAGTTGCCTTTACATAACAGCCAACTGCGGAAGTGCCTTCCTGACCGTTACCTACGATACCGCCGACCCAGTTGGAGCCGGAGATGGTACCGATGACGGAGCAGTCATAAGCGCGGCAGTCACCTGCACCGGCAATACCACCCAGTGCATCGAAGGAGCAGGTTGCTTCGCCGTTGAAGGAGCAGTCCTTAAAGTAGGTGTAAACATGGCCAACCAGACCGCCAACGTATCTGGTACCGGAAACAGTACCGGAAACATGGACATTAGTAATGTTGCAGGTATAAGCCTGACCGGACAGACCACCCACGTAGTAGTCACCGCTGACACTTACATTAGTCAGGGTCAGATCCTTAACAGAGGGAGTGGTGGAGGCAGACATACCATTGCCCTTGATGTAGCCGAACAGACCAACATAACGGTTGTTGCCTGTGACCTTCAGGTTGCTGATGGTCTTGTTGTTACCATCAAAGTAACCCATAAACTTGTTAGTAGAGTTACCGATGGGAGTCCATTCTTCGGAACCAAGATCGATATCAGCCGCGAGTTTAACGTACTCGCCTGCGTAAGTGTTGCCTGCATTTACCTTATCTCTGAAAAGCTTGAGATCGCTTATATTATTAATAAGGAAGGGATCTGTCTCGGTACCTGTACCGGAGAGACCATCGACGGGTTCAACAGTATATGTACTGAAATTCTTTGCAGAAACTTCAACGTACTTTTCTGCGCCTGTTGTCTTTATATCATAAGTGCCGAGAAGCTCGTCTTCATGATATACTTTAGCCTGTGTCTTTGTTTCCGCAGCAGGAATAGGAAGCTTAAACGTTACATCGGCATCGAGTTCAGACATTTCTACTACGCTGGTGCCATAGCTTAATGTAGGAGTAACGTCATAGCTCAATTTTGAAGGAAGTCCGTTAGTAAGATCCATATCAACCAAGGATACTTTAAGAACAGGTGTCAATGTTGCAAGTTCCTCATCAGTCAAGTTGCTGTTAAGCTTCTTGAGTTCTTCCTTAGCTGCAGATATAGCGGTTGCATTTGTATTTGCATCAATAGTTCCGCCTGCCTGTGTGTTTGCATTGATCTCTTGCTTTACCTTGTTATACTCATTACCTGCTGTAAGAGCCGCAACGTTGTAAGTTGCGGGAGCACCCACGGTGATAACGTCAGTCTTATCGTCGGGGTTGGTCATCTTAAGCTTAAGAGTAACCTGGAAATTGGGATTTGCCTCAAGTATAGCATCGGATATATAGATCGCTGCTGTGAAATCTTTAACGGAGTTACAAATATCCTTGTAGTTAAGCGTAGCATCGTATGCACTTACTACGGGATACTCTACGCCGTTTTTAAGTTCCATACCATCAGTAGGAATAACTATCCAGCCGAATGAACCGTAGTTACCTGCCAGATAGCAGTCATCAGCGACAATAGTATCTCCTGCAAGACCATCTATTGTGATATAAAAATCACAGAGGAACTCGCTGAAAGCTCCGGCAAGACAATCTTCCAAGGTATCCTGAGCCTTGAAGTTCATAACGATTTGAAGAGGACGATCATTAGTACCGTTTGACAAGGAACCGTCCCAAATATTGTACTTATCCTTTTCAAGAATAACAGGATCCATAACAGTCACTGTTGCATTAGGTGTTCCTCTGTCACCTACTGTGTATGTGCCGTTCTCGTTCTCAGTAAGAGTATATCCTACCTTGCAAAATTCGGAAACATCAACTCCGAAGATACCGCCGGAGACGATCTTTTTGTTCCAATTTGCAGCTGCGGGTACGTATGTTGTAACGATGCCGCTGTCAAAATTACCGCCCTTGATATCTGCAGTAATTCCGTACTCTGTAGCGCCGCCGTTCCAGTTAGCAAAGCGAATATTGCCTTTGCTTGCATTCTTTTCGAACGTACCGCCATTAACTGTCAAAGTGCCATTTGCAGAAACCTTAGTACCGTTCTGCATATCTACGGCGCCCTTGATAGTACCGTCATTAATAACGAGATCTGCCTTGTATGTTGCGCTTACGCAGAACATACGAACTGCAGAATATTTTTCGCAGTATATAGTACCGCCGTTTATTGTAACGGAAGTATCACGGATACCGGAGTAGGTATCTACTGCGTGGGGATAACCGTTGGATGCAACGGTTTCAGAGCTGAGGTTTTCAATAGTACCTCCATTGATAACCAGAGTTGCTCTGTTGTAAATAGTATCGGAGATGTATTCACCGCCGTTACCGCTGTCGGTGTAACTGATCTTACCGCCGCCGACGCTATCCTTGATCGTAAGGCTACCGTCGTTAAGGATCATCTGATAGCCTGCAGTCTGTTCCTTGGTCTGACTGAGTGTCTTGCCATTAAGGTCAAGAACTACAGTTGCACCTGCATCTATCTTAAGTCCTTCGGTCACAGTAATGTTATCACCGAGTATTACCGTTCCGCCATTATTTATGGCTTCTTTCAATTCTGCTTCAGTAGCAACTGTAGTAGAGGTATTGATAATGGTAATACCGTTGTTTTCCTCTGTTGCAAACACGGACATAGGTAACACAGATAATACCATACACAGAGTCAACAACAAAGCTAAAACTTTCTTGAACATACGTTCCCTCCTATAAGATTTTTTCCCGCAGACGCTGACATAAATAAAAAAAGATAATTATCGAAATCCACATCTGTCTGCGAGTTTTTGAATGAAGTTTTAACAAACTCCATTCAACGTATAGATAAATATCGCTATTCTATTATATCATACCACTTTCTGACTTCCAATGCAAGTGTTTTGATTAATAAATACCGCAAAAACGAGGACAAAAATCCTACATATTTTCTTCACATTTTGTTTACATCACATAATTTGACATTTTTCTCAAAAAAGCAAAAAACCGACGGCAAGAGAACCGTCGGTCTTAAATTAAGTATTCAATTCGAAATATTCAAAATCCTCTTTTCCGTGATTGCAGAGCGGGCAAAGAAAATCGTCGGGCATATCGCCGCCCTCGTAGACGTATCCACATACAGAGCATCTGTAGCCCTTGCTTAGCTTCGGCACCGCTGCAGAGGGTTTTACTGACTTTTGATAATAGGAATAGGTGCAGGAAGGACGTTCGGAAAGTATTTCACCGTCCTTGACCTCTGCGATAAAGAGCACGTGGCTTCCGAGGTCTATACTGTCGATCACCTTGCAATCAAGATATCCGTTGGTAAAGCTTCCGAGGTGGAATATACCGTTTTTACCTCTTTCGGCATAGTCTACCTCTTCAAATTTGTCTGTATCCCTTCCCGTCTGCATACCGAATACCTTAAAAAGAGGCATTTTGGCATCTTCACTTATAAACGAAAGAGTAAATTCTCCGGTTCTGTGAAGTATCTCACATGTATAATTCTCTTTGATAACAGAGACGGAGATGCGAACGGGATCCTTTGCTATCTGCACCGCCGTGTTTATTATGCATGCGTTATCTTTTCCGTTTTCTTTTACGGAGAGAAGGTAGAGTCCGTAGGAAATGTTATACAGTACTTTATTATCCATATCCGTTTTCCTTTCAAGAAAGAGAGATGTGCCGATCAGATGTCGGCACCTACTTTTGTTTTTATCATATGAACTATTTTTTGTCAATATTGTAGTGAAAATATTTTAAAGCACAGCGGCTGTATTTCTGTCACTTTTCGATAGCATCGGTTTTCTTAGCCGCAAAATGATTTACTCCGAAAACTCCAAACAATATAAGAACAAAGGCAATCGCACTCGTCACAGTAAACGGGTCCTTCATAATAACGACACCCGAAGCAACAGAGACGATAGTAGAAAAACAGCTAAAAATTGTTGAACGGGTAACCGGAAGTCTCGACAGAGAATAATTTGCAAGCATATAGGCTACGATAGATGCCGCAATACCCAGGTACAGTACCGCAATAATAAACTCCGTATTACCAATAGCTGATATAACCATAGGAACCGTTTCCTTACTGTGCGTAACAAACGCCATTCCGAGGAAAAAGACAAAGCCTACCGCAAACATAACGTAAGTCAGTTCCATCGGCGAAAACTTTTTTGAGAGCTTTCGTACAAAAACAGAGTAAAAGGAGCCTAAAAAATATGCAGCCAAGAGGCAAATGCAACCGGCTAAAGTATTTTCTCCATTTTCGGAACCGAGAGAAACCATCAGAACGCCGATGATAGTAAGAGTGATGCAGAGCCACTGTTTCAAATTGGGCTTTTCTTTCAGAAAAATGATACCCATAACAGCTGTAAAGATAGGAGACATAGAAGAGATAATTCCGGTAAAAGATGTTGTGGTATATTTTAGTCCGTAATTTTCCAACACAAAATAAGCTACCGGCTGTAAAAGCCCCAAAATAATAGGACCTGCCAAATTCTTACCTTTCAGTTCCAACTTCAAAACCTTCGTAAAAGCAAGAAGGTTGAGCACAATAAAAGTAACAGAAAAACGTACACAGAGCAATATCATAGGCTCTGTGATATTTAATGCCATTTTTGAAAAAAGAAAGCTGAACCCAAAAATACTGTAAGCAATACCTGCGGCAAGCATGCTTTTTTTCTCTTCGCCCATAAGCGTATCCTCATAACCCAAAGCTTCATCCCATTATAACACAAAGTTACAAGGATTTCAAGGGATAAAATCAGGGAACCCAGTTCTGAGTTCCCTGATTAATATTTTGATTATTAGAAGTATCTCTTGAGCATTCCTTCAAAGCCTTTTCCGTGACGGGCCTCGTCCTTTGCCATCTCATGAACTGTGTCGTGGATAGCGTCGTAACCGAGTTCCTTAGCTCTCTTTGCGAGCTCGAACTTACCTGCGGTAGCGCCGCACTCAGCTTCGCTTCTGAGCTCGAGGTTCTTCTTTGTGGATGTTGTTACAACTTCACCGAGAAGTTCTGCAAACTTTGCAGCGTGTTCAGCCTCTTCGAGAGCTGCCTGGAGATAGAATGCGCCGATCTCAGGATAGCCTTCTCTGATAGCCTGACGGCTCATAGCTATGTACATACCAACTTCTGTGCACTCGCCCTCAAAGTTAGCCTTGAGACCTTCGTAAACTTCCATATCTATCTTGTCTTTTGCGCCAACGCCGATAACGTGCTCACATACGAAATTGAGGTTACCCTCTTCCATTACGTTGAACTTTGCACCGGGAACTCCGCACTGAGGACATTTTTCGGGAGCAGCCTCTCCCTCATGAACATAACCGCATACAGGACATACATACTTTTTCATATTATTTTTCTCCTTTAAATTGTAATTATTTTTTATTTATGTTTTTTTATTTTGCGCATTTTTTGCATTTGCCGTAAAACACAATGGAATGTGTATCGACCGTTACATTATATTTATTCTCGATCTCTTTGTTTATTCCTTCAAGCTCTCCCCTGCTCACGTCCATAACGTCGTGGCATTCGGAGCAAAGGAAGTGGTAGTGGTTTTCCGGCATACCGTCGTATCTTACCGTTCCGTCTCCTACCTCTATCTTTACAGCTTCTCCCATTTGGCAGAGAACGTTCAGATTTCGGTAGACCGTTGCAAGGCTGATATTAGGATGTTCCTTCTTCAGCTCGGTGTAGATCCATTCGGCTGTTGGGTGGCAGCAGACGCTCTTAAGCAAGTTCTTTACCGCCTCACGTTGTTTTGAGTGCTTATATACTGTTTCCATCTTTCACCTTTGCTTTCATATATTGATAATGATAATCGTTATTGTTTTCGGTGTCTACAGTATAACAGAGGTAAAGAGCTTTGTCAATAGTTTTTTTAAAAATTTTCCAAAAAAATTTCACGTGTTTTTTCCACACGTGAAAAGCCAATATATTTTTCGCAACACAACGATGTTATTATATCATATAATTTACAATTTGTAAAGGGTATTTTAAAATATTGCACAAATTTCTATGCTTTGCATAGTTTTTTGTTAGTTAATTCGTACAAGTTGTATATTGATTTTTTTGAAATTAAATGCTATAATAAAGCCAGAAAGAGAGGTAAAAGCCGATGAACAAATAAAATCAAAGGCATAAAGCTTCGGTAAGACGGATCGAGTACGAAGAAGAAATCAGTAAACCTTCACGGCGGTGTAACGCATAATATAGATCGCACAAAAAGTATTCGTACATTAAAGATCAAAAAACAGGAAGTAGAAAATGAAATGCTTTACGGTTCCTAATAAAAAGGAAGGCGTAAAAAGACTCGGACCGTTGCTCAAGTGATATGTCTTATTCGGAACCTCGTCTGTTGCAAAGGAAACATAAAAATTATTTGTATAAAAGCAACAACACTTTTTAGACACATTCCGATGCAAGAGACAGACAAAAGAAAGCGAGGATAACAAAAGATGTTAGATATCAAGAATGAACAGAAATGACCCTTAATTGCGGAGTTACGAACTGCAGTTAAGGGTCATTTCTATTTTATCTTTCGTAAACGAGGAGACTTATTTTTTCGTGTGAGCTTCCTCTGAATTCTTCGGTATACGTGAGCCTGAATTCGGATATATCGCCGGTAAAGCGCAGATCAGAGGGATATTTTCTGTTCCAGCGAAAAATATATAGTCTTTCCACCTCGGGCATATTCGGCAAGATTGTCTCGCAGAAACAGAAATCCTCGCGTTTTGCTTTATTCAAAAAATCTTCATCAATATGTACATTAGCGGGCACATCATTAAAAAGATTAGCGGAATATTCGTTCATAAAAAGCCTTGAGCCTTTACAAAGCTCAAGCATTTTTTCTCTTTGGACCTTATCTCTGCTCTGGCGTTTGCCTCCGAATGTCATTCCGTTATCATCATCAAGACACAAAAAGATGTTCATCAGTCTTTCTCCCTTCCCATTAACGGATATATAATAACACATTATTGGGAGAAATATCAAGAACTTATGATTTAGATATGGACATAAAGATAAAAAAGTGATATAATTGCAAGGTATTTCAATAAATAAAAGCGGTGATCTAATGGAAAACAAAAGAAGCAGTTTCACGGGAAAGATAGGTTTTGTCCTAGCGGCGGCAGGATCGGCAGTAGGTTTGGGAAATCTCTGGAGATTTCCTTATCTTGCAGCTAAATACGGCGGAGGCATCTTTCTGTTGGTATATATCGTGCTTGCGGTAACCTTCGGCTTTGCTCTTATGGCCGCTGAGATAGCAATAGGAAGAAAAACAGGGCTCAGTGCAATTGAGGCATACAAAAAACTCGACAAACGTTTTGGCTTTGTAGGTTTTATCACGGCTCTTATCCCCACAATAATCCTTCCCTATTATTCGGTCATAGGCGGCTGGGTCCTCAAGTATCTTGCAGCTTTCGTCAGCGGCGGTGCTTCCGATGCGGCAACAGACAGTTACTTTGGGAATTTTATTTCCGGCAATACAGAGCCTATGGTATGGTTCCTGATATATATAATCCTTACTGCCGTAGTTGTTCTCTTCGGAGTACAGAAGGGTATTGAGCAAGTAAGCAAGATAATGATGCCTATTCTCGTACTGCTCTCTGTATTTATTGCGGGCTACGTTATATTTATGCCCGGTGCTCTTGATGGGGTTATATACTATTTAAAGCCCGATTTCTCAAAGTTCTCACTCATGACTGTAGTTGCAGCTATGGGGCAGCTATTCTACTCTATGTCTCTTGCAATGGGTATTATGATAACCTACGGCTCATATATGAAAAAAGAAGTTAATCTTGAGTCTTCAGTACACCAGATAGAAATATTTGATACAGGTATTGCCTTCCTCGCCGGACTTATGATAGTTCCTTCCGTATTTGTGTTCTCCGGCGGTGATGAAGCAGCTTTGGGTAAAGGCCCCAGTCTTATGTTTGTAACGCTCCCCAAGGTATTTGAAAATATGAAGGGCGGTACAATAGTCGGTGTGACATTCTTCGTTCTTGTACTTTTTGCGGCACTTACCTCGTCCATCTCCCTTATGGAAACAGTAGTTTCCTTTTTCCAGGATAAACTTAAAATGGGAAGAAAAACAGCTTGTGTCGTAGTTCTTATTTTGAGTATTATTCTCGGAATACCTTCCACTTTAGGCTATGGCGCGTGGGCAGAGGTCAAGATAATTGGACTTCAGTTCCTTGATTTCTTCGACTTCCTCAGCAACAGTATTCTGATGCCTATTGCGGCACTGTTTACCGCAATACTTGCAGCTTACGTAATAAAGCCTTCATCTCTTATAGAAGAAGCGGAGATCGGAGGAGCAAAATTCAAAGGAAAAAAGCTCTTCTCTTTTATGCTGAAATATATAGCTCCCGTTTGTATACTTATAATTCTTATCTCTT
The DNA here is from genome assembly GCA_015064425.1 of Oscillospiraceae bacterium. The sequence goes on from SVSF01000056.1 coordinate 8,525, forward strand.
CCGTGCTTGATGTATTCGGCATAATAAAGATCTGACAATATGGGCTTACTCTGCAGTAAGCCCTTTATTTTACAAGGAGTTATGATGAAAAATATAAAGATCGTTTTATCTTTGCTTTTACTGTTAGCGGCTATCCTTTCCGCCTGCTCGGCGTCCCCTGTAATAAAGGAAACGGAAAGCGAAAAGCTTCCTTCAGTTTACGAAGAAAAATTCGTTCCCATAGATCCCGAAAGTCTTCCTTCATATTCCGGCGAACCATACGTTACTGTAAACGGAAATTCTCCATCTTTTACCAAAAAGGAATTACGTACCGATTCGTACGAGTACTACAGCGAGCTTGATGCTTTAGGCAGATGCGGCATATGTATAGCGGTGATTTCCACAGATATTATGCCTACCGAGGAGAGAGGGAGCATCGGCTCCGTCAAACCCACAGGATGGCAGATATCAAAATATGACAACGTTGACGGCAAGTATCTGTACAACCGCTGCCATCTTATAGGATATCAGCTTACGGGAGAAAATGCCAATACGAAAAATCTCATAACGGGAACGCGTTATATGAACGTAGACGGTATGCTGCCTTTTGAAAATATGGTAGCCGACTACGTTAAGGAAACGGGCAACCACGTTGCATACAGAGTAACTCCCATATTTGTTGGATCAGAACTTGTTGCACGCGGCGTGCAGATAGAAGCATACTCGGTGGAAGATGAAGGAGATGGCATCTGCTTTAACGTTTTCTGCTATAACGTTCAGCCTGATATTGAGATAGATTACAAAACGGGAGACAACCGATATAGTCCCGCAGAAACGGAAAGCGCAGAGGAAAATGTCAAAAAGTGCAACTACGTTCTGAACAAAAACAGCAAAAAGTTCCACTATCCATCCTGCGAATCTGTTGGCAAAATGAGTGAAAAGAATAAAGAAGAGCGCAATACCGACAGAGGCAGCCTTATATCCGAAGGCTACGATCCCTGCGGAATATGCAAACCGTAAAAAAGACCGAAAACATTCGGTCTTTTTATATTCCGTATACACTTTCAAGTTCCCTCTTCAGCTCTCTATAGTCGGGAATCACATTTTCAAGTTCTTTATAAAAAGCGGCAGAATGATCGTGATGGAGAAAATGGCACATTTCGTGCGCGATAACGGATCTTATTATACGGTAAGGAGCCTCATCAAGTTTGAGATTTAGACATATCTTCCCTTTCAGATACGCACAGCTTCCCCAGCGGGTCTTCATGATCCTTGTACTGATATTGGGAAAACTCACTCCACGCTTTTCGAAATATGGGAATATCTCGCGGCAGATCTCCGTAAACACTTTTAGAGCATACGCTTTTCTTTCCTCAAAAAAGCGTTTTTTTATTTTTTCGCTATCTGTCGGATCATTAACGTACAGATAAATATTCTCCTCATCGCAAAGGATGCTGCCTCTGCCCTTCATTACGCAAAGCCTGCGTTCCTTGCCATAATACCTGAGATATCCTCCGTCTTTCACTTCTCCGGCAGAATTATTCCTCCGATTGCGCTCTTCTTCCACCTTTCTGAGTGCGTTTTCAATAAAGTCTTTTTTTTCCTCTAAAAGACTCATTATACGTTCTTTGGGAACAGAGGGGTGAGCGGATACCTGCACGGTTCCATCGTTCTTTATCCTTATATTGATATTTTTTACTTTTTTTCTTATAATAACAAGTTTCATATTTCTATTTTAACTCGAAAACATCCAATATTCAAGACAGCTCCGATAAAATATGAAAAGATCAGTTTTAAAAACTGTCTCAATGTTAAAAACATAAATTCATACAATTCCGGCTCTAAATTTTAGAATAAATACTTTTTCAAAAAAACGTTTACTTATTTTGAATGCAATGCTATAATGATGGCAAATCACAAAAGCAAAAGGAAAATTTATGACTCCCGATATATCAAGATTCAAACGTACAAAGGCGGCATGCTACTATACATATGTAGCCATGTCGTCAATATTCGCACTTCCCCCGATACTTTTTGTAACTTTCAGAGATATGTACGGAATATCCTACACTCTTCTCGGTACACTGGTACTCATTAATTTCTGTACACAGCTTTGTATCGACCTTATATTCAGCTTTTTCCCTCAACGTTTCAATATAAAGCAGACAGTACGCTTTATGCCTCTTATTACTGCGGCGGGACTTTGTGTATATGCGATAGTGCCCACACTCATTCCGCAATATGCTTACGGCGGGCTTGTCGTCGGAACATTCATCTTCTCCGTAGCGGCTGGACTTAACGAGGTGCTTTTGAGTCCAACGGTAGCGGCTCTCCCCTCCGATGACCATGAGAGAGATATGAGCACGCTCCATTCGCTGTATGCATACGGTGTACTGATAGTTGTAGGAATAAGCACAGTCTTCCTCCGTATATTCGGACGTGAAAATTGGATGTACCTCACTCTGTTTTTTGCCGCACTCCCGGTAGTATCATTTATAATGTTTACAACGTCCCCCATGCCGGATATCAACATAAGC
>SVSF01000057.1 GCA_015064425.1 Oscillospiraceae bacterium
CGACTCCGCTGGGGCTTTCCGCACACACGGCTTCATTTTCTGCCTTGCACTCTCCTATCGCGATATATTCCACCGATACTCCAAAAAGCTTTGACAGAGCTATAAGATTATACGTATCGGGAGCACTGAGATCCGTCTCCCATTTTGAGACTGCTTGTCTGCTTACGCCAAGCTTTTCCGCCAGGTACTCCTGGGAATATGAACGGCTTACTCTTAATTCTCTTATTCTTTTTCCAATAGTCATTTTATCACCTCTGCCCATATTATAAAATATATTAGGGTTGCAGTCTACCAACTGAGGGGCAACTTTAAGTTGCCAAAAGAGATCAGCTTGAAAATTCCGCTTCTTTTACATAGTCTATAAATGCCTTTATGGTCCTCGATATCCATTTATTCTTGTGATATATAAGCTGTTTCCATATATCCAGCTCCATATCTTTTACAGGCAAATAACACAACTCTCCCGAATCTACCATAGATTTTGTTACAAAGTCCGGCAAAAAAGATATAGTGTCACTTTGAGCAACGATTGAAGTTATTATATCGGTACGTCCTATTTCAAGTATGGGATTTATCTCAAGCGATCTTTTTGCCAGCTCTGCATCAAAAACACGCCTGTACCCTTGTCCGTATTCCGTAAGAATAAATGGTTCGTTTATTATATCCTTTATTGATAAGCTTTTTTTATTTGCAAATTTTGAGCGTGAACTTGCCACAAAGTGCATCGGCAAACGCTTTTCCCTGGCGATAACGTAATCTTTATTATAGGTGTGATTGTCAAGAGTTATTATTACGTCAGCTTCATTGTGGTCTATCATATAAAACATGACCGAGGTATCTGCAGCGGTAAATTTTACGGAAATAGAGGGGTATTTGTTGTGGAAGTCCATATAATGGGCATTTATCATCTCCTCACATACAGAGTCGGGAGCGACAACATGTATATGACCGCTTAATTCTCTTTCATCCTCGAGGCTCTCCTTAAAATCTTCCGTAAGCTCGCAAATACGGTGCGCATAGGAAACAAGCTCGTGTCCTCTTTCGGTAAGTGTTATCGTATGATTTATCCTTTCAAACAAAAGGAAGCCGAGTTCATCCTCAAGCTGTTTGATCTGAAAGGATACCGTTGACTGGGAATAGTCCAACCGTTCGGCGGCTTTGGTAAAGCTTCCAAGCTCCGCTACGTGTATAAAAGTAATGAGGTTTCTAAGCTCCATTTTTTCTCCTTTTAAACATCGAGAATTTCGATGGCAAACATTAAAACCATTCGTTTGACTAATGCAAAATTTATTATATAATATATACATGGAAAATTCAAGGCTTGGACACAAATTATTTAAATTCAAATATATGTTCATGTCAAATTCAAATCAAGCCATCCTGCGGCGTGGAGGATCACTATGAAAAAAATATTATCCCTTTTACTTGTACTTACCATTTGCGTAGGTAGTTGTTTCGTATTTGCGTCTTGTTCCGATGAAGGAACTGACTCTGACGGAAAATACAAAATAGGAATCGTTCAGCTTGTTGAACACGTTGCTCTTGATGCGGCAACAGAGGGCTTCAAGCAGGCTATCATCGATGAGCTCGGTGAGGATGCGGTAGAGTTCGATTTCCAGAACGGTCAGAACGACCCCAACACCTGCTCCACTATCGTAAATCAGTTCGTTTCCAATAACGTTGACCTCATTATGGCAAATGCTACTCCCGCTCTTCAGGCAGCTGCAGCAGCCACAGGCGATATTCCGATACTCGGTACTTCCGTAACCGAATACGGTGTTGCGCTTGAGATCAAAGGTTTTAACGGAACCGTAGGCGGAAACATTTCCGGAACATCTGACCTTGCTCCTCTTGATAAGCAAGCTGCAATGATCACAGAATGGTGTCCCAATGCAAAGACGGTAGGTCTTCTCTATTGCTCAAAAGAAGCGAATAGCCAGTATCAGGTAGATGTTGTAAAAAAAGCTCTTGAAGACAAGGGACTTACAGCTACACTTTATCCCTTCACAGACTCCAACGACTTAGCTCAGATATGCACAACAGCTGCTGACAACTGCGACGTTATCTATGTTCCTACAGATAATACCGTGGCGGAGAACACCGGCATCATCGACAACATTTGCGCGCCCAAAAAGATACCCGTTATCGCAGGAGAGGAAGGTATCTGCTCCGGATGCGGTATAGCTACTCTTTCTATCAGCTACTATGATCTCGGTTACACCACGGGTAAGATGGCGGTTAAGATCTTGAAAGATGGCGCTGATATATCCACAATGGCTGTCGAATATGCAGAAAATCAGACACCCAAATACAACAAGCAGATTTGTGAAGCTCTTGGAATCACACCTCTTGAAGGTTACGTTGCAATAGAAGCTAAATAATAAAAATTCTTCAGTCGGGGAGAATATATTTTCTCTCCGACTGTTTACTGATTTTACACAAAATTCAAGTTTATCCGCTTTTGGCGGTCTGGGGGTTAAAATGGAAATATTTGGACAGCTTATAAATGCCCTTCCGGGATCCGTGTCCCAAGGATTGATATGGGGCATTATGGCAATAGGGGTATATGTCACTTACCGAATTCTTGACGTTGCAGATCTTACGGTAGACGGTTCTTTCGCCACCGGAGGCGCAGTAGCAGTCGTACTCATACTTAAAGGATGCAATCTGTGGCTTGCGATGCTGTTAGCTTTTGCGGCAGGACTTATTGCAGGTGCAGTTACAGGTCTCTTGCACACGCTTATGGGTATACCACCGATATTGGCAGGTATTCTTACACAGCTTTCTCTTTACTCAATAAATCTTAAAATAATGGGCAAAGCCAACCAATCCGTAAACGTTAACCAAACAGATCTTTTGGTGTCCCTTCGTTGGGTAAAGGAGTTTGCCATACATAATCCTCTTATAACGGTAGGCATAGTTCTTGTGTTGCTTATTGCGATCCTTTATTGGTTCTTCGGAACGGAAATGGGCTGCGCTATCAGAGCTACGGGCACAAACTTAAACATGAGCCGTGCACAAGGAATAAACACAAATTTCAATAAGGTTCTCGGCATTATGATATCCAACGGTCTTGTGGCTTTTTCCGGTGCTTTTCTCGCACAGTATCAAGGATTTGCCGACGTAAAGATGGGACAGGGTGCTATCGTTATCGGTCTTGCAGCGGTTATAATAGGAGAAGCTCTTTTCGGAAAAATATTCAAAAACTTTGCGTTGAGACTTTTATCGGTCGCTCTCGGCTCCATTATTTACTATATAGTTATACAGGCAGTTATCACCTTAGGATTTGATGCAAATCTTTTGAAGCTTCTTTCTGCGGCTATCGTTGCAATATTCCTTGCAATTCCCTATTGGAAAAAACAATATATGGAAAAACATGTAAGACACCATAAAAAAGGGGGAAAAGTAAATGCTTGACATCATAAACGTAGAAAAGACCTTCAACCCCGGAACAATAAACGAAAAAAAAGCGCTTAACGGTATTAATCTACACCTTGATGAAGGAGATTTTGTAACCGTAATAGGCGGTAACGGTGCTGGGAAATCCACCATGCTCAATATGATAGCAGGTGTTTATCCCGTAGATTGCGGAAATATCATCGTCGACGGAGTAGACATCACAAGACTTCCCGAATATAAGCGGGCCAAGTATCTCGGAAGAGTATTTCAAGACCCTATGACCGGTACTGCTGCCGATATGCAGATAGAAGAAAATTTGGCTTTGGCTGCAAGAAGAGGAAAAAGAAGAACTCTCCGCATTGGAATCACCGCAAAGGAAAGAAAAGAATACAAGGAACTTCTCAAGATCCTTGATCTGGGTCTTGAAAACAGAATGACCGCAAAGGTCGGACTCCTTTCGGGAGGCCAGCGCCAAGCTCTCACTTTGCTTATGGCTACGTTAAAGAAGCCGAAGCTGTTGCTTCTTGATGAGCATACTGCCGCTCTCGACCCTAAGACTGCTAAGAAGGTATTGGATATAACAGAGGAAATAGTTGCGAAAGATAATCTTATAACGGTTATGATAACTCATAATATGGCCGACGCCATAAGAGTAGGCAATCGTCTCATTATGATGCACGAGGGTCAGATCGTTGTCGACGTAAAGGGTGAGGAAAAGAAGAAGCTTACAATCGAACAGCTTTTACAGATGTTTGAAGCTTCAAGCGGTAGTAAATTCACCAGCGACAAGGTAATGCTTTCGAAATAGATTTTGCAATTTACTGAGGGTATCAGAAAATACATCGGTTTCTCGGCTTACCGACCTTTTTATGTATCAAGATACATAAAAGATTGACAAAACCATGCTAAAGTGCTAAAGTTATTACAATGTAAACTTTATTTTCAAGGAGAAACATATGGAACGTTATTATCAGCCCGAGATAGAAACTGCCAGTCGAGAGCAAATAAAGGCATGGCAGGATGAACGTCTCGTAAAGCAAGTAAAGCACGTTTGGGACAATGTTCCCTACTACCGTAAAAAAATGGAACAAAAGGGTATTACGCCCGATGACATCAAAGGCACCGAAGACCTTTACAAGCTTCCTTTCGTTACAAAGGACGACCTTCGCGAAGCATATCCTTACGGCCTTTTGGCAAAGCCCCTTTCAGAATGTGTAAGAATCCAGTCCACATCCGGAACAACGGGTAAACGTGTAGTTGCTTTCTATACTCAGCACGATATCGATCTCTGGGAGGACTGCTGCGCAAGAGCAATTATGGCAGTAGGCGGAACAAACGAAGACGTGTGCCAGGTATCCTACGGCTACGGTCTCTTTACGGGTGGCCCAGGCCTTAACGGAGGAAGCCATAAAGTGGGATGTCTTACCATTCCTACGTCTTCCGGAAATACAGAGAGACAGATAATGTTCATAAAGGATCTCAGTGCCACCATCCTCTGCTGCACACCTTCCTATGCTGCATATATCGGTGAGACTATGAAGGAAATGGGTCTCACACCAGATCAGATCCCGCTTAAAGCAGGTATCTTCGGTGCCGAGGCATGGAGTGAAGAGATGAGATGTGACATCCAGAATACTCTCGGCATTAAGGCTTACGACATCTACGGTCTTACAGAGCTTTCAGGTCCCGGCGTTTCCTTTGAATGCTCCGAGCAGACAGGTATGCACATAAATGAAGACCACTTTATCGCGGAAATAATCGACCCCGAAACAGGTGAAGTACTTCCCGAGGGCTCGAAAGGTGAGCTCGTATTCACCTCTATTACTAAGGAAGCCTTCCCACTTCTCCGTTACCGTACACGTGATATATGCACGCTTTCATCCAAGCCTTGCTCTTGCGGACGTACACATATCAAGATGAGCAAGCCAATGGGACGCAGTGACGATATGCTTATCATCCGCGGCGTAAACGTATTCCCCTCTCAAATAGAGACCGTACTCCTCAACAACGGTTATTCGGCAAACTATCAGATAATCGTAGACCGTGTCAAGAACACAGATTCTCTCGACGTTCAGGTCGAGATGACTCCCGAAATGTTTACAGATAATCTCGGTGAGATAGATGCACGTCAAAAAGAGCTTGCTGACGGACTCCGCGCTATGCTCGGAATTTCCGCAAAGGTAACTCTCGTAGCCCCCAAATCCATCGTACGCAGCGAAGGAAAAGCTGTCCGCGTTATAGACAAGCGTAAAATATAAGGAGGAATAACTATGAGTATCAAGCAAATATCCGTATTTGTAGAAAACAAGCCCAGCGCACTTGGAGCAATGACCTCCGTACTTGCAGAACATAACATTGATATGAGAGCTCTTTCACTTGCAGAGACCAAGGATTTCGGAATAGCAAGAATGATCGTTGACAACGTGTATACCGCAGCAACGGTACTCAAAGATGCGGGATATGTTCATTCTCTGACTCCCGTGCTCGGTGTATCCATTCCAGACGAACCCGGCGGACTCAACGAAGTTCTCAAGGTACTTACAAAGGCTGAGGTCAATATTGAGTATATGTATGCGTTTCTCGGAGGAAAGAATTCCAAGCATGCATATATGATATTAAGAGTAGAAGATCCTGCAGCAGCATCAACTGTTCTTACCGCTAACGGAATCAAAACGGTAGACCAGGAAGAAATCGAAACTCTTTAATAAAAGCGGAGCTTCAAACGAAGCTCCGTTCACATTTTTTGCATAAATATAACTTTACTAAATTTGAAAGATAAGGTATAATACAACCATAAGCAAGCTTACGGAGGAAGTATCATGGTATATGAAAAAATTTGTCTCAACTCGGAGGCATATCTTGAAGTGTACGTTGCTGATAAAGTGGGAGATCGAATGAGAAATGCAATTCTCGTAATTCCCGGAGGGGCATACTCGCGTGTTTGTTCCGACCGTGAAGGAGAACCCATTGCAATGGCGTTTATACCATACGGATTCAATGCATTCGTTCTTCACTACTCGGCCGGTAAAAAGGCATTTCCCTCCCATCTTATTGAGGCTTCTCTTGCAATGAAGCATATAAGGGATAACGCCGAACGTTACGGGATCGATTCCAAAAATGTCTTCGTAGTCGGATTTTCCGCAGGCGGACATCTTGCTGCAAGTCTCGGCACCATGTGGCACAGAAAAGAGATATACGATTCTGTGGATATGGACTACGGATATAACCGTCCCCTCGGAATGATGCTTATTTATCCCGTAGTGAGCTACAAATATCCTCAAGCCCATTCCTTTAATAATCTGTTAATGGAAAAAGAGCCTTCTGAAGAAAAACTGAAGGATTGCAGTATAGAATGCAATGTAAGCGAAAAGACCTGCCCCGCATATATCGTCCATACCTACAGCGACACTGTAGTTCCCGTAAAGCATTCTCTTTGTCTTGCGGAAGCTTTGGAAAATAATGGGGTCGAATTTGAACTTCATATATATCCCGATGCACCTCACGGCTTTGCACTTGCCAACGAAATAACTATGCTGGACGTAGATAAATGGTGCAACAAGGCAATACAAAAATGGATCTCCCAGGCTATTGCCTGGTCTGAACATATTTCAAAAAACGATAAAGGAGTGTAACTATGTTAAAAGTCGGAGTCCAGTCAGCAGGATGGTATAATCAAGAAGATCCGCTTGCATCCTTTGAATATATTAAGGAATGCGGATTTGAAGCGGTAGATTTCAATATCGATCACTATTTCAGCCCGGGTAAAATGTCCAAAGAAGGCAAATATTCAACAGTATTTGACGGAAGCGTAGAAGAAGTACTTGAATTTTTTACTCCTTTGAAAGAAGCATCAGAAAAAACCGGAGTGATCATAAGCCAGATGCATGCACCTTTTCCGATCTGGTTTGAGGACAAGGATGACGTAAATGAATATTCCGTTGACGTTCTTGATAAATGCTTCGCGGTATGTGAATACGTGTCCTGCCCCGCAATAGTGGTACATTCCGTAAAACGTCCCACAAAAAAGCAGGAATATGAGACTAACCTCGAGATATATCGCGGGCTCATTCCTCACATCAAAAAGTACAAAGGTGTAAAGATCTGTCTTGAAAACCTGTTCTCAAGACGCGGTCCCCGCATAATTGAGGCAGGGATCGCAAACGGTCACGACATTTGCGGAATGATAGATATTCTCAATAAAGAAGCCGGAGGAGATTACTTCGGATTCTGCTTTGACACCGGTCATGCGAATATGACGGGGCACAAAATAAGGGACTATATAAACGATTTCGGAGACAAGATAAGCGTTCTTCACATACATGATAACAACGGGCTTGAAGATTTTCATATGGTTCCCTATTCCTACCTCATATCCAATTGTGAGCACAGCTGTGATTGGAACGGATTTGTAGAAGGGCTTAAGGATGTAAGTTACAACGGAACGCTTTCCTTTGAGACCTTCCGCATCTTCTCGGCTTACCCCGCAGAAGTTCACACGGAGGTATTAAAGCTTATTGCCGCTATAGGAAAATATTGGGTAAAAGAACTCAATTCATAAGTCCGAAATGAAGTATGAAAATATTAAAGAAGCCATATTTATAAGCCGACCGAACAGATTTGTTGCTGAAGTTGATATAGAAGGCGAAATAAAGACCGTACACGTAAAAAACACGGGAAGATGCCGTGAACTTCTGGTACACGGTGCCAAGGTGTATCTCTACAGATCGGATTCTCCATTGAGAAAGACCGAATACGATCTTGTTGCCGTCCAAAAGAAAAGAGAAGACGGTAGCAGTATCATTATAAACATAGATTCGCAAATTCCCAATGCAGTTGCTTTGGAGTGGTTTTTTTCGGGAAATAGCCCTTTTTCAAAAGATTCTCTTATAAAAAGAGAGGTAGGCTACGGAAATTCAAGATTCGACTTTTATATTGAATCGGAAGGGGAAAAGATCTTTCTTGAGGTAAAGGGAGTTACTCTCGAAAATAACGGAGTTGCCATGTTTCCGGATGCTCCCACAGAGCGGGGTGTAAAGCATTTAAGAGAGCTTATAACCGCCAAAAGATCCGGATACGAAGCCTACGTACTATTCATAATTCAAATGAAAGGTATAAGATACTTTACACCAAACACAGAGACCCATGCGGAATTTGCCGAATTGCTCAAAAAAGCAAATACTCAAGGAGTTCACATACTTGCCGTTGACTGCAAAGTAGAAAAAGACAGTATCACAGCCGATAAATATGTAAAGACTGTGCTTGTCCACGACGAAAAGAAGGCGAAAAATTGAAAAAAACATACGTTACAACCATGCCAGATCATATTGGTGCATTTTTAAAGGCAAGTGAATGCTTTGCATCTTTGAATATAAACATAACAAGAGTAAGCTATAACAAAGCTGTCGACTCAAATACTCTGTTTATAGATGCAGAAGGAAGCGAGCAACAGTTGTCTAAAGCAGATGCGCTTTTGAACGAAATAGGTTATCTAGACAATAATCGAAACAGCAGGAATATCGTCCTTTTGGAATTCAGTTTAAGAGATATCCCCGGCGGTGCCACCGCTATACTTTCTCTTATACGAGAATTCAGCTTCAACATTTCATATATCAGTTCTCAGGAAAACGGATCTGATTATCAGCTCTTTAAAATGGGGCTTTTCGTTGAAGATGCAGGCAAGATAACTGAATTTCTTTCACAAGCAGAAAAGATATGCAAAGTCAGAGTTATTGACTATGACCATACAGAGAAGATATATGACAACAGCATATTCTACAATTCTTTCGTCAACGGTCTTGCCGAAAGCATTGATATTACGGAAGAAAAGAGAAACTCTCTGCTTGTAAACACAAATCTCGCAATGCAGACTCTTGATGAGAAGGGTCTTTCACCTTACCGAACCTTTGAAAGCATAGGCAAATTTGCAGAACTTTTGTCACTTTACAGAGGAAATGCATTTTCCCCTCGCATCAACCGGTATAAATACAGCGAAAACACAGAGATCACTCTTATCGAGCCTCCCTGCGGAAGCAATACGGCCGTTATAAGAAGTACGGACGGACTTTTGTTCGTTGACAGCGGATATGCATGCTACAAGGAAGAAATGCTATCGCTTTTCAAGAAGCTCTTTCCTGACTATGATACCGTAAAGAAAAGCCTGCTTCTTACTCATGCAGACGTTGACCATACGGGACTTCTCCCCATATTTGACGAGATACTTCTGAGCCGAAAAAGTGCCGAGTGTCTGAAGCTCGAATACGAAGAAAAGCACGGATTCAGAGAACAAAATCCTATTCACCGACCTTACATAAATATTTGTAAGATACTCACCTCATACTCACCGGTATCTCCGGAAAAGCTGCATCCCATGTGGGGCTGCAGAGGTGATTCCGAAGAGCCTTTAGTACAGACGGGATTTTTTAATTTCGGTGAACTACATTTTGAGGTATATGAAGGGAAAGGCGGACATCTGCCCGGAGAAAACGTATTTATAGATTACACTCACAGAATAGCGTTCACCGGTGATATATACGTGAATGTAAAAGACATGACACCCGAGCAGGCCAAATACAATCAATATGCGCCAATTCTTATGACATCTGTCGATACCGACCCGAAATTATGTGCTGCAGAAAGAAGTTCCATAATGCAAAGACTGGGAAACGGTGATTGGCACGTATACGGTGCCCATGGAGCAAAAAAAGACCTTTCAATAAAAATACTATAAACAAATAGGAGATCAAAATGTCAAATATATGGCACGATATCAACCCTAAGAGAATTTCGTCAAAAGATTTTATAGCAGTAATAGAAATTCCCAAGGGAAGCAAAACAAAATACGAACTTGACAAAGAAACAGGACTTATTATGCTGGATAGAGTACTTCACACATCCACACACTATCCGGCTAATTATGGATTTATTCCGAGGACCTACGGTGACGACGGAGACCCTCTTGACGTTCTTGTACTGTGTTCCGAAGCCCTGGATCCGCTTACTTTGGTCCGTTGCTATCCTATAGGATATATCAGTATGCTTGATAATAACAAAAATGACGAGAAGATAATAGCTATTCCCTTCTCGGACCCCACGTATAACGGATATAACGACATATCTGAGCTTCCCATACATATATTCGAAGAAATGACTCATTTCTTCTCCGTATATAAAGCGCTCGAAAATAAAGAAGCCGTAGCTGGAGATATAAACGGTCACGAAGCAGCTCAGAAGGTTATTGAGACGGCAATAAACGAATACGTTGAAAGATACTGCAAATAAAAAAAGAAGCTTGGAAAAGGCTACTTCTCACAAAGATATCTTGAATACCCAGTGAAAACAGCCGATTGACGAGTGCGAGAATAGTCATATCATAGAATTCATTTGAGTTCTATGATATGGATTTTTCATTTCAAAATGAATGTGCGTAACAATAAAAAGCAGGTAACTGAAATTCGGGGTTAGCTCAATCAGTTACCTGCTTTATTTTATCTGCTGTTCCAAATCGTCGAACAAGTCACTAATGATTATGGTATGCCGGAACAAGATATACTATTTAATTATTTTAATCTTTAAATTCATTGCAGTTCC
>SVSF01000058.1 GCA_015064425.1 Oscillospiraceae bacterium
GTTCAGCACCTCCATCTTCGCTTTGTAGGCGTAGGCTTTCTCCGAGGGCAACAAATGCTCTCTGTGCAGATTGGAATCGATCATACAAAGGGTTGCTTCATCGGGATCAAGGTCACGAACGATAACGGGAATGGTCTCCACGCCAAGCTTTTGACAAGCGGCATAGCGACGGTGTCCCGACACAATTTCATAACCTCCACGCCTTGGCGTTACGATAAGCGGATGGTTATCTATTACTGCATAACTATCCTTGCAAATGTTGCGGCAATTCCCATTTTTTACGAATACATAAATATCAGCGCATTATCAATTGTTCCGCTATTCTTGATTGCATTGATGATCTTCCAAGCAATACTCTTCAAGAATGAAAAAGTGGAAAATGGGTTCCGAACTGCATACGGTTCTAATCTGACCGCAGATGAAGAAAACAAACTGCTTTGTAGCGGTTCATCTTTTCTATTTGCCACAATTCCGTGGATGATACCATTTGTTCTTTTCTTTCCGGCAATTGTAAAGGTTCTTTCCATCTTGGTTTACATTATCGGATTGGTTGGCGGTTTGATACTGTACAGAATCAAAAACAAAGGTAAAATTGTTAACCGAATCGATGCCGAAGAAAAAGAGCGTCAAGAACAAGAAAAGAAAGAACAACTTGGGAAATGGAGATAGTTATCTTGCCCCGCCTCGCGCGGGGCTTTCCTTTGCTTTCTGCATATCAAAAAGCCACCACGAAAACCGTGGTGGCTGATTTCATTTTACCGCTAATTTTGCAAACTCTCACAGACGCTTTTCTTTAAAAATATTCCATGGGTATTCGTCAGGAGGCGGGGCAGAGAAATACATATCTTTTTTTGTTATGGGATGTTTAAAAGCCAGGGAGTGAGACCAAAGTCCGATGTAAGGCATTTTGATCCTGCTGCCGTATTTTCCGTCGCCCAAGAGCGGCATTTGACGGGATGAGAACTGCACTCTTATCTGATGTGTTCTTCCTGTATGCAGCAGGATCTTTATGAGACTTACAGGTCCGGATTCCGTTTCTTTTGTAATAAGATTTTCGTACTCCAAAGAGGCATTTTTTACCCCTTTTCTCACAGTATCGGTAACGAAGCTTTTTCCGGAGGCACTATCCTTAAAAATTAAGTCGCTGTATATTCCGCTTTTTTCATCGGGGCAACCGCTTACTGCGGCAAGATACTCTTTTTTGAAATCTCTCTCCGAAACTGCGGTGGACAGCTTTCCCGTGACAACTGGATCCTTGGAAAATATCATTATCCCTCCGGTCATCCTGTCAAGCCTATGTATGAGGCCCGTGTATTCCTTTTCACCTTTTGATCTGAGATATTCGGATATGAGAGAAAGCATAGAACGTTCATCTCCGGGGGCAGGCTGTGAAAGTATCCCGTATGGCTTTATACATACGATGATGTATTTATCTTCATAGATCACATTGAGCATTCTGATTTCATCCCTTTCTTGGATATATGAATTTTATAATAAAACTTTGGCTTTGTCAATTGCGAGAGGCGAAAAATGAAATTTTATTTAATAATATATAAATTATATTATTAACGCTTTACTAAAAGGGATTTTTATGCTATAATACCATAATAGTTCATTGTGTAACCAAGAGGAGGCGGAGACTATGGTAGTTTTGGGAATAGACCCCGGACTTGCAACTATCGGGTTCGGTGTTATCGAATACAAAAACGGAAGATTTTATACCATAGACTACGGAGCGATATTGACTCCTCCGGACCTTCCGGTTGAAGACAGATTGCTTATGATACATGATGAAATGGCACAGCTTATAAACATGTACAAACCCAGTGAGGTCGCTATCGAGGAATTGTTCTTTAATACGAACAGAAAGACGGCAATAACGGTAGCGGAGGCAAGAGGAGTGATACTTCTTGCATGCAAAAAAAGCGGACTTGATATATTTGAATATACACCTCTTCAAGTAAAGCAGGCCTTGGTAGGCTACGGACGTGCGGAGAAAAAGCAGATAATGGTAATGGTAAAAAGTTTTCTCGGACTTGATCACAATATAAAGCTTGACGATACGGCAGATGCTTTGGCAATTGCAATATGTCATGCACATACTGGAAGCTCCAAATTAAAAAACTTTTACAATTTGAAATAATATGAAAGGATGCCATTGGCGGAATAAAAAATGATATACTATCTTTTCGGTGAACTTGCATATACAGATATGACTACTGCGGTCATTGACGTAGGCGGAGTGGGATATAAATGCACTGTGAGCGGGCATACTCTGGGCTATTTGAGCGGCAAAAAAGAAAAGGTAAAACTTTTCACGTATATGAACGTCAGGGAAGATAACGTGGAGCTTTTCGGATTCTGCAACGAGCAGGAGCTCGCTTCGTTCAAGCTTCTTACTTCCGTTTCCGGAGTTGGACCGAAGGTGGCTATGGCTATACTTTCGCTGCTTTCACCCGAGAAATTTGCACTGGCTGTATCTTCCGGAGATTCAAAAACTCTTGCAAAAGCGCAAGGCGTAGGCGCAAAGACGGCAGCCCGCATCGTGCTCGAACTTAAGGATAAGGTTGGCAAGGAACTCGGAGCGTCGGGAGTGGACGTTGAAACAAATACACTCGATGAAGATCTTCCGTCGGCAAATAATGATTTTGCTGAAGCGGTAAGTGCGCTTATGGTGCTCGGTTACACCAGAGGGGATGCGGTACATGCTCTGAAGAGCCTTAATACTGAGAGAATGAGTCTTGAGAGAATGATCAGAGAAGCTCTTACAAAACTAATGAAATGAACCGGAGGCATAAATGATAAGCTTCAGAGACGGAAATAAAGACAACTATAACGAATATGACGATATAGGTATGGATGACCGCTTGATATCGGCTGATTACAGTGAAGAGGACAGTGAGAACGAAGTTACTCTCCGCCCCCGTACACTTGACGAGTATGTAGGTCAGAAAAAAGCAAAAGAAAATCTTAAAATATGTATCGAGGCAGCAAAGCAGCGCGGAGAGATGCTCGACCACGTTTTGCTTTACGGCCCTCCCGGTCTCGGAAAGACCACTCTTTCAAATATAATTGCCAATGAAATGGGAGTAAACATAAGAGTTACGTCGGGTCCTGCCATAGAAAAGGCGGGTGACCTTGCGGCGCTTCTTACCAATTTGGGAGATAAGGATATACTTTTTATTGACGAAATACACAGACTACAGAGATCCGTGGAAGAAGTCCTTTATCCCGCAATGGAGGACTATAATCTTGATATTATTATCGGAAAGGGTCCTGCTGCAAGAAGCATAAGACTTCCTCTCAATAAGTTTACTCTTATCGGAGCTACAACGAGAGCGGGACAGCTTTCAACCCCGTTAAGGGATAGGTTTGGCGTTGTGCTGAAGCTTGAGCTTTACTCTGTAGAAGAGCTTGTAAAGATCGTATGCAGAAGTGCGGGTATAATGAATATTGGGATAGATGAAGACGGAGCGTATGAGATCGCATCGCGTTCAAGAGGAACTCCCCGTGTGGCAAACAGACTTTTAAAGCGAGTGAGAGATTACGCACAGGTAGTCGGAAACGGCAATATTGATCTTAAAATAGCAAAATATGCCCTTGAAAAACTTGATATTGATGAGCTTGGGCTTGATAATCTTGACAGAAAGATGCTCGAGACCATCGTACGCTTTTATAAAGGCGGGCCTGTGGGTCTTGAAACTCTTGCCGCAACGTTGGGCGAGGAAGCGGTTACGCTTGAGGATGTGTGTGAGCCCTATCTTATGCAGATAGGATTTATCAACCGTACTCCCAGAGGACGTTGCGCAACTCATCTTGCATATGAGCATCTTGGCATAAGATATGAAGACGCGGGAAGCGGAACACAGATAAAATTCAAATAATTTTCGGAGAAAAATATGTGGTCGGCAGACAATTGGAAGGAATACAGGTTACTTGATACCTCAGACGGAGAACGACTTGAACTTTGGGAAAGATATTCTCTTGTTCGTCCCGATCCTCAGGTAATATGGAAAAACAGAAAAAGCAACAAACTTTGGAAAAATGCAGATGCGATATATAACAGATCCAAAAGCGGCGGAGGAAGCTGGCAGAACAACCGACTTCCGGAAAAATGGAAAATGAAATACGAAAAACTTGGGCTGGAATTCGTTATTCAGCCTATGGGATTCAAGCATACGGGACTTTTCCCGGAACAAGCGGCGAATTGGGATTGGTTTTACGAGCTGATAAAGAACTCCGGAAGGGAAATAAAGGTGCTGAATCTTTTCGCCTACACGGGCGGGGCTACAGTTGCCGCTGCCAAGGCAGGTGCATCCGTCTGCCACGTTGATGCATCAAAGGGAATGGTAGCGAGAGCAAAGGAAAATGCTGCGCTTTCGGGACTTGCCGATGCGCCCATACGCTATATAGTTGACGATTGCAAGAAATTTGTTGAACGTGAGATCAGAAGAGGGAACAAATACGATGCCGTTATAATGGATCCGCCTTCATACGGCAGAGGTCCGTCCGGTGAACTTTGGAAAATAGAGGACAGCATTGACGAATTTGTTTCTCTTTGTTCCTCGGTGCTTTCCGAAGATCCATTGTTCTTTTTATTGAATTCCTATACGACGGGTCTTTCTTCCTCGACTATGGGGTATATTTTGAGTGTAAATCTTAAAGACAGGTTCGGCGGTAAGATCGAATGCGATGAGCTTGGACTTAAAGTAGAGTCAAGCGGTGAAGCGCTTCCTTGCGGAGCGGCGGCTCGTTGGTACCGTTGAACTGAAAGGAATATTCATGGGAAAACCCTACATTAAAACGGAGGCACTCTCCTTTTCTTATGATGGAGAAGATAACAGAGAAATCCCCGTACTGCATGATATAAATATTGAAATTGATGAAGGCTCTTTTGTTGCCATACTTGGCCACAACGGGTCCGGAAAATCAACTTTAGCAAAGCTTCTGAATCTTATTCTCACTCCCAGCTCCGGTAAGATCTGGATAGACGGAAAGGACATTACCTCTCCCGATATCAGCGATAGCGAGATATTTGACATCAGACGTAACGTTGGTATGGTCTTTCAGAATCCGGATAATCAATTGGTGGCTACCGTCGTTGAAGAGGATATTGCTTTCGGCCCTGAAAATCTCGGAGTTGCACCTTCGGAGATCAGACGAAGAGTTGATGAAGCGCTTGATGTGGTAGGAATGAAAGATTATTCCAAAAGATCTCCTCATCAGCTTTCCGGCGGACAGAAACAGAGAATAGCTATAGCGGGTATACTTGCTATGCTTCCGAAATGTATAATATTCGATGAATCTACTGCAATGCTGGATCCTAAGGGAAGATCTGACGTTATGAACATAATTGAAGACCTGAACAGAAAAAAAGGCATCACGGTACTTCATATCACTCACAATATGGAGGAGGCGGTACGCGCCGACCGCATCATCGTTATAAATGACGGCAGAGTTTTTCTTGACGGTACGCCCAAAGAGATATTTACAGAGGTCTCCTCCTTACATAGTGTCGGACTTGATGTACCTCAGGTCACGGAATTGTTTTATGAGTTGTCCTGCAACGGGATAGCTGAACTTGAAAAAGGCGTGATCGAGGATACGGAGGCAGAAAAAATACTCGTTGAATTGTTGAAATAATTCTCGGAGCAGAAAGAATGAACAAAATTGAGCTTAAAAACGTTTCGTACGTTTATGGAGAAAAGTCTCCAATGCGTACCGAGGCGCTTAAAAATATTGATCTTTCCATTGAAGAGGGCCGAATATGTGGGATCATCGGTCATACGGGTTCCGGTAAATCTACTCTTGTAAGACTTCTCAACGGACTTGAAAAACCCAGCGAAGGAGAAGTTTTGCTTGATGGCAAAAATATATGGGAAGATCCCAAAAAGATAAAGGAAATACGTTTCAGAGTCGGTCTTGTATTTCAGTATCCAGAGTATCAGCTTTTTGAAGAGACGGTGTACAAAGACATTGCGTTCGGCCCCAAAAATATGGGACTCGGAGATGAGGAGATAGACCGCAGAGTAAGAGACAGTCTTATATTTACGGGTTTAAGCATAGATGTGCTTGATAAATCACCCTTTGAACTTTCCGGCGGACAGAAAAGAAGAGTTGCCATAGCGGGTGTTATGGCTATGGAACCCGAAGTGATAATCTTTGATGAGCCTGCAGCCGGACTAGACCCTATGGGAAGAGAAGAGATCCTTGGCGGTGTCAGATCTTTTCAAAGAGAAAAAAAGAACACGGTCATTATTGTCAGCCACAGTATGGAAGACATGGCTCGATATGCAGACGATATAGTCGTTCTTAACGAGGGTACGGTTTTTATGAAAAATAAGTGCTCCGAGATATTCAGGGAGGCGGAAAAACTTACAGAGGTAGGACTTGACATACCTCAGATCACAAGGCTTTTTAAACGTCTGCACGAAAAAGGTATAGCGGTAGATCCAAACGTATTTACCGTTGAACATGCAAAAAGTGAAATAACACGTCTTATTGAAGCGAAAGGAAGAAACAAGGGTTGCTAAAGGATATAACACTGGGACAGTATTATCCCGGGAATTCTCAGCTGCACAAAGCTGATCCGCGCATAAAGATAATACTTGCTTTGCTATATATGGTTGCCGTATTTATGGCCAAAAATATTTTGGGTTTTGCCGTAATACTGGTATTTACCTTATCGTTGATAATGGTCAGCCGAGTCCCCTTATCTACGGTGCTAAAGGCTATAAAGCCTTTGATTTTCATAATGGCTTTTACCGCTGTTATAAACATTTTTTGGACAGACGGCGAAAAACTCTTATTGAAGTTTGGTATCATCGAGATATATCTTGAGGGCGTTACTTATGCATTGTTTATGGTTATAAGAATAGTTTCGCTTTTGGCGGGTACAAGTGTGATACTTACTTATACAACGACGCCTATTGCATTGACAGACGGCATAGAGAGACTTCTTGCTCCGCTCAAAAAGATAAAAGTTCCGGTTCATGAATTTGCCATGATGATGACCATAGCTTTGAGGTTTGTACCTACGCTTGTGGAGGAGACCGAAAAAATAATGAGTGCTCAAAAAGCAAGAGGTGCGGATTTTTCTACTGGAAAACTTAAAGAAAGAGCGAAGGCACTGATACCTGTTCTCGTACCTCTTTTCATTTCCGCTTTTCGCCGTGCGGATGAACTCGCAACCGCTATGGAATGCCGTTGCTACAGAGGGGGAGAGGGGAGAACAAGAATGACAGTTTTGAAACTTAAAGCTGGTGATATGATCCTTTTACTTGTTTTTATTGCATTCATAACAGGCTTGTTACTTCTAAATCATATTCCGGGAATTTCATTATGAAATATTTGATGGATATAGCGTTTATCGGTACCGCATATGCAGGGTATCAGATACAGAAAAATGCAGTTACGATACAAGGTACCTTGTGCCGAGCATCGAAGGAACTTTTTGGTACAGAATGTAAGATCACGGGCTGCAGCAGGACAGACAGCGGAGTTCACGCCAATTCTTTTATGTGTACTCTTGAGACCGCAGATGGGGCTCCTTCCATTCCCGCGGATGCGCTTCCTTTTGCAATGAATTCAAGACTGCCTTCGGATATCGCCGTGAAGTCATGTGTTTTAAAAGACGACAGTTTTCATCCAAGATATGACGTTAAGTACAAGGAGTACGTCTATCTTATACTTAATCGACCTCAAAGAGATCCGTTTTTTGAAGGACGTGCATATCATTATCCTAAAAAGCTTGACGTAGCGCTTATGAATAAGGCGGCATCATATCTGTGCGGTAAGCATGATTTCAAAGCATTTATGGCTTCGGGATCCGATATAGGGGATACCGTTCGTGATATAAAGTATTGTGAGGTTACAGATGAAGACGGGATAGTGAAGATCTGTGTTGCTGCTGACGGATTCCTCTACAATATGGTTAGGATAATCGTGGGTACTCTTGTTTCCGTATCGTCAGGAAAGATCAATGTTGAGGATATGGAAAAAATAATCGATTCAAAAGAAAGAAAGTTTGCGGGCTTTACCGCAGGAGCGGAAGGCTTATACCTTAATAAAGTGATATATTAAATTTTTCCGAAGGGAGGAGCTTATGGCGTTTTTTAAGAAGAATAAAAATTTTACCGATAACAGTACGGTTTCAAACGTAGAACTGCCGGTAAACAAATATTATCTTTTTATTGCCGAACGTCTCAAGATATGCAAATACGTTACCATAGTTGTTCTTGCTTTGTTTATCGTTGCGATGATATCTGTATTCAAAAGCGAGATAACTGTTGAGAATTTCAAATATTTTATGAAATATCTTGATACAAGCTCCGGTGAATATAACGGCGGATATAAGGATATAAACTACAATGATACAGCGGTTCTCAAAACCGACATATTTAAAGATGAATACGTTGTTGTTGATGAGGACAGCGCAAATCTCTATACAATGTACGGCATAAATACGTATAGTGCCAACCATAACTGCGACAATCCGTTTTTGGTATGTTCGGATAAGTATTATCTTGTATATGATCTCAGCGGAAATAACTATTCTGTGTACAATGCTTTTTCTCAGCTGTATACGGAAGAACTTGATTATCCCATAAGCGGAGCCGCTATGGCGGACAATGGTATGTACGCAATAGTAACTAAGGATGCGGAATTTCGATCTGCTATCAGGCTTTACGACAATAATTTCAAGCTTGTAAGTAGGATCTTGAAGGATAAATACGTTATTGACGTTGAATTTTCGGATGATGGATCAAAACTTTTGATTGTATCCATATATGATAGTGACGGCGAATGGTTTACTGAGATAATAAGTATGGATCCCTATTCCGACAAGGAAGGATCTAAGCTTACGATCGAGGATAAGATGGGGGTTACGGGTAATGTGTATGCAGATGGAAGCTTCAGCGTTCTTTGCAACTCATCGATCCTGTTTTTTGATACCGAGGGGAATCAGATAAACGAATTTTCTTTCGGCCACGACATTCCCGTTACGTGCAGCTCATCGGAAGATTATACCATACTTGTCTTTAACAGCAATATACTCGGAAATGAATCAACGGTATATATTTTTGACAATGTCGGGACACTCAGATCGACAAAGATATTTAACGGAAAGATAAACGGAATATCGGTATACGGTGATATGTTTTATTTTTTGATGCATACCGAATTATATTCGTTTGATCTTGCAAACAATATTATGCGTCGTGCGATCATAGAAAGCGGATGCAGAAATGTTATACCGGACCAACGTTATCTGCTTCTTGTTTACTCAAACCGTACCGTGCCGTTTACTGTCGAAGAGCTTTTCAGTGACGAAGGAGGTTAATTATGTTATATGCAGTAGATATATTTTTTATTGTTCTTACTCTCATGTTTGCCATAGTTGGCTACGTAAGAGGATTTATAAAATCTACAGTTCCTCTCGTGAGTATTGTAGTTGCAATACTTGTAAGTTCCTTTTTGACCGGTTGGCTTGCTTCATTTATCAACGATAAAGTAATTATGCCCGCGGTTACGGGTGTGGTTGAAGAAAGCATATCTGAGGAATTGGGTCTAAACGATGAATTTTCAGACGTAAATAAATTTTTGAAGGATAATCTTGAAAGACTTGAAGGCTTCTTCGAACGGTGGGATACAGACGGAGAAAAGCTTATGGAAGAATTGGAAGACAGACCTGCTGATGAAAAAGAAAAGACACCTATTGTGGTCTTGGCTGAAACTGTTGCGGCACCGATATCAAACGTAATATCCAGAGTTATTGCATTTGCTCTGTTATTTATTTTAAGCTATATAGCTGTTGTACTTATACTTGGCCTTGTGAATGTGGTGTTCAATATACCTTTGCTCAAGACCGTGAATAAGGTATGTGGTTTGCTTCTCGGACTTATTAGCGCATTGTTTTTTATATGGCTGATAACTGTGATATCAGGAAATTTTCTGCCCGAGCTTATAAAGATCTTTCCGGATCTTGATACTTCCGTATTGGAAAGCTCGGTTATCTATAAATGGTTCAGAGATAATAATATCTGGGCTATAGTAAAACATTCTTTACTTTAAAAGAAAGGGGTAATTATGGAATTGTGTTCAAGATGCCACAAGCGTGTTGCTGTGGTGTTTATTTCCAGACTTGACGAGAATAATAAACCTGTGAACGAGGGCATATGTCTTAAATGTGCTAAGGAGCTTGGCATAGCCCAGGTTAACGATATTATTAATAAAATGGGACTCAGCGAGGAAGATATTGACAGAATGGCTGAGGAAATGACGGATCTCATCGCTTTTGATGATGATGGAAGAGATTCCGATGAAGGCAGGGCACCGGCTATCGATATTACAAAATTTTTGGGCGGAACTAAAGGCTTTGCCGGATCGCAGATGCCCGAAAAAGCCAATGAGTCCAAGGGTGCGGATAAGAAGGACGGCTCCAAAGAAAAAGCGGACCATAAAAAGAAATTTCTGTCTCAGTACTGCACAAACCTTAATGAAAAAGCAGCAAAGGGAGAGATAGACAATATTGTGGGACGTGATAGGGAGATCGATAGACTTATTCATATTCTTTGCAGAAGGCAAAAGAATAATCCTTGTCTTATCGGCGAACCCGGTGTCGGTAAAACGGCAATTGCCGAAGCGCTTGCACAACGTATAGTAGATGGAAAGGTTCCCTACGGTCTTTTGAATAAAGAGCTATATCTTTTGGACCTTACTTCGCTTGTTGCAGGAACACAGTTCCGCGGCCAGTTTGAATCAAGGATCAAGGGACTTATCGAAGAGATAAGAGTACTCGGTAACGTTATTCTCATGATAGATGAGGTTCATAATATTGTTGGAGCGGGAGATGCTGAGGGAAGCATGAGCGCA